>JAUIKU010000117.1 GCA_030430675.1 Bacteroidia bacterium
GCAGGGGAGACTCCCGGTCGTTTTTCATAAAATCGTTCACCTCTTCCCGGTGCAGGTCAATCTGTTGCTCATAGGATAATGAATCTCCAGGTAGAAAGGAATATACCAGGATTACAATAACAGCAATGGCCCCAAAAACCTTAATGATCCGGTTTGAACTCATGATAAAATACCTTCGTCGGCAAAGCTAAAATACCCTGAATTGGTGAAAATCAGATGGTCAATTACCGGAATTTCCATTAACCTACCGGCGGTCAGAAGTTTTTTGGTCAACCGGATGTCGGCTTCACTGGGTTTGAGTTGACCCGATGGATGATTGTGTACCAGGATCAACGCACTGGCCAGGTGATCCAGGGCATGCTTAAAAACCAGCTTCGGATCCACCAGTGTTCCCGATACACCGCCCTGGCTGATTTGCTGGATTTTGATCACGGTATGAGCCCGGTTTAAATATATGGCCCAAAACATTTCTGTTTTTTTGTCCAGTAGTTTGGGCTGCATCAGTTTATAAACATGCCCGGAGCCCCCAACCTTAAAACGAACCGATGGAGCATAACCATTCCTTCTTCTGCCCAATTCCAATGCACTTAGCAAGGTAATGGCTTTGGCATTACCAATTCCCGGAAAGCGTATCAGATCCCGGTATTCAAGAGATCCCAATTGTTCCAAATCGTGATTTACCGACAACAGGATCTGCCGGGCCAGGTCAATAGCATTGTATCGGGCCGACCCAGAGCCAATCAAGGTGGCCAGTAGTTCGGTGTCCGTAAGATTGTCAGCACCAATATTAACGAGCTTCTCCCTGGGCCGGTCGCCGGTAGCCCACCGGGAGATGGGTATTTTGGAATATTTCAAATTCGATTTTTAGGCAAGTTAGGACGGGAGGGTGTCTAAAAAAAAAGCCTTATCCGAATTTCGGACAAGGCCTGTTTGGTTGATTGTTTCTTAATATAACTACAGCTCGTTGACGTAGCGGGTTAATTTGCTCTTGTTGTTGGCTGCCTTGTTCTTATGAATAATATTTCTTTTGGCCAGCTTGTCAATCATTGAAGTGACCGTTTTAAGTAGCTCTTCGGCCTCCTTCTTGTCAGTAGTGCTCTTCAGTTTCTTGATATAGGTTCGCGCAGTTTTGGCCTGATATCGATTTCTCAATCTTTTTGTTTCAATTGACCTAATGCGCTTTAATGCCGACTTGTGATTTGCCATACGTTTCTAAACTTTTGGGAGTGCAAATGTAGTATTAAAAAAAGTATTCACAAAACATGTTCTTGAAATTGTGAAAAGGTATCTTATCCGCAATTGGGTATGTACTCTTTATTCAATCTTTTAGGCTTGTATCTATGGCTAACCCTGGTCTGGTGCGGAGCGAGAAGTGCGGACCAGGTTGATAGCTGGGGTTTCCAGCCACACAAACTGATCAACCGGCATGCAATTTTCACCTTGCCACCTGCAATGATCACTTTCTATAAATATCATATCAATTATTTATCCGAGCAGGCAGTGGCAGCGGACCGAAGGCGCTATGCCGTAGCGGCAGAAGGTCCCAGGCACTATATCGACCTGGACTATTATGGAGTGGACGTGCCCAGATACTGGGAGCAGCTATTAGCGGAGTTCAATGGTGACAGCATACAGGAGCACGGTCTGTTGCCATGGCACCTGGTAACCATGAAATCTTCATTAATTCAGGCCTTTAGAGAAAAGAATGCCAGGAATATCCTAAGAATCTCTGCCGATGCCGGGCATTACATTTCCGATGCGCATGTGCCTTTACATACCACTTCCAATTATAACGGACAATTTACCGGACAGCAGGGAATTCATGGATTCTGGGAAACCAGGGTACCGGAATTGTTAATCGGGGAATTCGATTTGTGGGTTGGAAAAGCGTCATACCGCAGGGACTGGTACCGGGACCTTTGGGAAATAATTATTGAATCCCACCGGGCAGTTGACAGTGTGCTTCACTTTGAAAGGGCTCTGACGGGCAATGTACCGGAGCACCTTAAATACAGCTATGAACTCAGACTCAATAGAATTACCAGAGTGTACAGTGCCCAGTTTACGTCGTCTTACCACAAGGTGCTCAACAGACAAACAGAAAGACGTATGCGGGCTGCCATAAAGGCGGTGGGAGATTTCTGGTACACCTGCTGGGTGGAATCGGGACAACCCGACCTGCTTTCCATTATTCCGGACAATGCTTCATATACAACTGATTATCAAAATGTTGAGGATTCGGTATGGAGACATCATGTATTGTTTAGGTAGTGAGAGGGAATAATGGTAAAGATTTTCAAACGCATGTTATAAAATCACGTATATAGGTTATAAAATTAGAACAAGGATTATCACTTTTAGTTTTATTTAGAATAAATGAGTTGTGTTTTTGAGGATGAACTTTTTAAGTGATTAACCAATTTATAATAGTATTACCAATGGCTGAAAATGGCAGACCGAATAAAATGTTCAATTGTATTTGTTTTATTGGTTTAAATTATATTTTTGCAGCCAAATCTGGAAAGTAACTATTGGTAATACCAAATTGCTAAAAGTATGTATTGGACACTAGAATTGGCTTCATATCTCGAGGATGCTCCCTGGCCCGCCACCAAGGATGAGTTGATAGATTACTCTATCAGGACGGGGACACCGTTAGAGGTAGTGGAGAACTTGCAGGAACTGGAGGATGATGGTCAGCCTTATGAAAATATCGAGGAGATTTGGCCGGATTATCCTACCAAAGAGGATTTCTTTTTTAATGAGGATGAGTATTAGACCGGTTGGAAACAACCAGGCGGTGCTAGCAACCTAATCAACTTAAACTCATTAGCATTTCTGCTACCATTAGATCCCGAATGGTAGTTATTTTCAGGTTTTTCTCTGAACCCTCAAACAGGCGGACCGTATGGCCGGCAGCCTCCCAGACACTGGCATCGTCGGTAAAATCATCGTTCTGTGCCTGTTGATAAGCTTGTTTAATCAACGACAGTTTAAAAGTTTGGGGAGTTTGAACAATACGAAATTTACTGCGGTCCACGGATTTGGAGTTATTTTCACTCATCTCCCTGATGGAATCTTTTAAAGGAACAGACGCTACTGCTGAGTGGTGCTTTTGTGCAATTTCGAAGGACCGCCTGATTGTCGCTGTATCGATAAGTGGTCTTACCCCATCGTGAATCGCTACCAGGCCATCTCCATCAATTGCCGATAACCCATTCTTCACGGACTGGAACCGCGATGCCCCTCCGTGCTGCAGAGTTACCGGCAGGTTGAAGTTATAGCGGTTACACAGTGCTTCCCAGGATTTAGTGTGTTCTTCAGGCAGAACCAGGATAATTTCAATTTTCTCCGGATATTGATAAAAGGCCTCCACGGTGTGCATCAGGACAGGACGTCCTTTCAGCTCCAAAAACTGTTTTGGGATTTTGGCGCCCATGCGTTGCCCACTACCTCCTGCTACAACTACCGCATATTTAGCAGTGGAAGACATCACAATCTTTTTAGATTATCAGCATAGCATCACCATAGCTGAAGAAACGATATTTTTCTTTGATCGCTACCTGGTATGCCTCCATGATGAGATCGTAACCTCCGAATGCGCAGGCCATCATCAATAGGGTTGATTCCGGCAAATGAAAGTTGGTGATCATGGCATTGCAAATCTTAAACTCATAAGGAGGGAAAATGAACTTGTCGGTCCACCCTTCATTAGCCTTCAACAGGCCATTCGCAGAAACCGAAGACTCCAGTGTTCTCATGGCTGTGGTTCCCACAGCACATACTTTCTTTTTTTCTGCCATGGCCTGATTTACCAGTCTCACGGTCTCTTCACCTACCTGGTAATTTTCGGAATCGGTCTTGTGTTTGGTGAGATCTTCCACATCAACCGGCCTGAAGGTGCCCAGCCCAATATGCAATGTAATTGGGCACATAGCCACCCCTTTAATCTCCATGCGCTTCATGATCTGCTGGGTGAAATGCAAACCGGCTGAAGGTGCAGCCACTGCCCCCACATGTTCTGCATAAATGGTCTGAAACCTTTCCCGGTCATCCGGTTCCGCTGCCCTCTGAATATGTTTGGGCAGGGGAGTCTCACCAAGGCTATCGATGGTGTTATAGAACTCATCATCACTACCGTCAATCAGGAAGCGAATGGTGCGACCTCTGGAAGTGGTATTGTCGATTACCTCGGCAACCAGGTCTCCATCTCCGAAATACAGTTTGTTTCCTACCCGGATCTTTCTGGCAGGATCTACCAGCACATCCCATAGATGCATCTCCTTATTGAGTTCCCGCAACAGAAAGACTTCGATCTTGGCACCGGTCTTTTCCTTATTCCCGTAAAGCCTGGCAGGGAACACTTTTGTGTTGTTCATCACCAGCACATCGCCATCATCAAAATAGTCCACCACATCCTTAAATATCTTATGCTCAATGGTTTGCTCCTTCTTATTGATTACCATCAACCGGGACTCGTCTCGGTTTGGGGTAGGATGCAGGGCAATAAATTTTTCAGGCAGATCGAACTTGAAGGCAGATAACTTCATGGATAGCTTTGAACGGAAATTTTGGCGGTTACAAAAGTTTGCAAATCTAATGAATTGTAGGCATAAATATTACTAATGATACCATAATGTTTTAATTTAAGGCGATAACACCACTTTATGAAATTTGGGGTTCCTACCAAACCATATTCTGAAATTAGCAGTATACCTAGAAGGGGGTTTACCATGATTCAACCATGAGGATATTTATCAGACTTGTTTTTGAGAGTTTCAGGTTTGCCTGGTCTGCATTGAAAATGAATTTACTGCGCACCGTACTTTCGTTACTGGGAGTGACGGTAGGTATCTTCAGTATTATAGGGGTGCTGACACTGGTTTATTCACTGGAGAAAAGTCTTAAGGACAGTTTTGAGTTTTTAGGCGCTAATGTGATGTATATCCAAAAGTGGCCATGGGCTTTCAATGATAATGACTATCCCTGGTGGAAGTACATGCAAAGGCCCCAGGCCAGTTATGACGAATTCAGATTTATTCAGTCCAACATGGTAGAAGGTGTTGGTATTAGCATTTTTGCTGATAAAGGGGGGCTTACCGTTAAGAATGGCAACAATAGTTCCAATGGAATTAATTTAAGTGGCATAACATTCGGGCACAGCGAGGTATACGATATGCCAATTGCCGAAGGGCGTTACTTTACTATGCAGGAAGTCGAGTCAGGGAGAAATGTGGTCCTGATAGGATCCAAAGTAGCTGAGGCGCTATTCCCAAACACTCCCGCTCCCGGAGGCAGCATTAAAATTAGAGGGTTGAAGTTCAATGTAGTGGGAGTGCTAAAAGAACAGGGTGAGAATTTTATCGGAGCACCTTCCGGAGATGATAATTGTTTTATTCCCTACAAGTGCTTTCGGAAAATGTATGCTACCAGGCGTATGTGGGGAGTAGAGTCGGTAGTGGCAGTTAAGGGCCGTGATGATGATAATAATCTCAAACGGCTGGAGGGTGAATTGACGGGCTTAATGAGAACAAAGCGCGGTTTAAGACCTCTTGAAGAATCTAATTTTGCGCTGAACCGATCTGAAATGGTTTCGGACCAGTTGAGCCTGCTTTTTGATCAGCTTTCATTTATTGGATTCCTGATAGGGCTATTTGCTATGCTGGTAGGAGGATTTGGAATAGCCAATATAATGTTTGTTTCGGTAAAGGAACGGACCAGTATTATCGGGGTTCAGAAATCCCTGGGTGCTAAAAACTATTTCATACTCTGGCAATTCCTGTTCGAGGCGATCTTCCTTAGTGTAATTGGTGGACTGGCAGGTTTGTTCCTGGTCTACCTGACCACATTTATTCCCCTAGGTAGTTTCCAGATTGTCATGAGTCTGAAAAACATTATGCTGGGATTGACCATTGCCGCCATTGTGGGCACGGTAAGTGGTATTGTACCGGCTTTTATGGCTGCCCGAATGGATCCGGTACTAGCCATTAGGTCCTAGCGGAGGGCAGAGGGCATGGAGCAGAGAGCATAGGGCATGGAGCATAGGGCATAGGGCAGAGGGCAGAGGGCAGAGGGTTTACTCCGAGGTTACTGCTTCTTCTTCCTTTACGTCCGGATCAGCCAGTCCGCTTACTTTCGCACGGATTTTAGATTCTATTTCTTCCGAAAGCTCAGGATTATCAGCCAACAGCTGTTTCACCGCATCGCGGCCCTGGCCTAGCTTATTGCCTTCATAGGAGAACCAGGAACCCGCTTTATTAACGATATCCAGTTCAACTCCCAGGTCGAGTATTTCACCAACTTTTGAGATGCCTAGTCCATACATAATATCAAACTCCACTACTTTAAATGGAGGAGCAACCTTGTTTTTAACCACCTTTACTCTGGTGCGATTACCGAGTATCTGGTCAGCGCTCTCTTTGATCTGACCAATCCTTCTGATATCAAGTCTCACCGAGGCGTAGAACTTCAAAGCATTACCGCCGGTAGTGGTTTCCGGGTTGCCAAACATCACTCCAATTTTTTCCCGTAACTGGTTGATGAATATACAGGAACAACCGGTTTTGCTGATGACCCCGGTCAGTTTTCTCATTGCCTGAGACATCAGTCTGGCTTGCAGTCCCATCTTGCTGTCTCCCATTTCACCTTCCAGTTCTCCCCGTGGTACCAGGGCGGCCACAGAATCGATCACGATCAGATCAATGGCTCCGGAACGAATGAGGTGCTCCGCAATTTCCAGGGCCTGTTCTCCATCATCGGGTTGTGAAATGAGCAGGTTTTCAATATCAATACCCAAATTTTCCGCATAGGCCTTATCAAAGGCATGCTCAGCGTCGATAATAGCTGCTAATCCGCCGTTTTTCTGTGCTTCGGCAATGCAATGCATGCTCAGCGTGGTTTTACCGGAAGATTCGGGGCCATAAATCTCGATTACCCGGCCCCGGGGGATGCCTCCTACCCCCAAAGCAATATCCAAGCCCAAGGAACCCGTGGAAATCGCTGGAATATCCTGAACCCGCTCGTCGCTTAGTTTCATTACGGTTCCCTTACCATAAGTTTTTTCCAGTTTATCGATGGTAAGTTGAAGGGCCTTAAGCTTTTCGTTAGCTACACTCATATCACAATATTATTTATAAAAAATTTGGAAAATGTAAGGTACTATGAATGGTCAAATTTAACAAGGTCCAATCTCAATTAGCGAGATTGCTGAACCAAGAATTTGACAAATATTATTGGTGCCGAAATTTGGTGCTCAATATGAAGCACTTGATGTATATTGCGCCAACCTAATTATATGGTAAAAACCATTCTAAAAACCGTATTTCTTGTCCTGTTACTACTGGTAATATGGCAGCATCAGCTGATCCTGTACGGTCTTTCCCAGGCCAGGGGGCAATTGAAGATAGTGATGAATGCTGAGGAAATTGAAACGGTGCTCAACGACCCCGGGGTAGCGGACTCAATTAAAAATATGCTGCAATTAGTCCCTGAGATAAAGCAATTCACCTATGAATATTTGGGATTTGAAGAGACCGACAACTATCAGACTTATTTTGATCAGGGCGGAAAACCGGTTTTATGGGTGGTCACTGCATCGGAGCCTTTTGCGTTGAAGGCAAAGGAATGGTATTTTCCATTTTTAGGAGAGGTGCCATACAAAGGTTTTTTTGTCTATGGGAAGGCGGAAGATGAACAGAGGGAACTGAAGCGTGCCGATTGGGATACCAACCTCAGAGTTGCCGGAGGCTGGTCTACCCTGGGTTGGTTTAGAGACCCGGTATTGTCCAACATGCTGGAACAAAGTGCCGGTGAGCTGGCCAATACCATTGTACATGAGTTGACGCATGGCAATTTGTTTGTAAAAGACAGTGTGGAGTTCAACGAAAATTTAGCCTCGTTTATTGGAGATCAAGGTGCCCGCATGTTCCTGGAGCATAAATTCGGAGTTGACTCGGAAGAGTCCGGAACCTATGAACAAAGACAATCCGATCGGCGCAGATTTACCGAACATATATTGCGGGGCGCTGATTTGCTGGATGAGCTTTATAAGTCTCAGGGTGAAGATATGGCCCAAAATTTGCGCTATACCCCTAAAAAGAAGCTGATTGATGAAATCATCAGCTCTGCGGACACGTTAACTCTTAATGAAAAGGCACGATACATGTTGTATTTAAACAAGAGTGAGGTAAATAATGCATTTTTTATGTCCTTTTTGAGATATAGAGCGGATTTCTCGGTTTTTGAGAATCAGCTAGAAAAAGACTTTGAAGGCGACTTAAAGCAATATTTCCAGCATCTGAAGCAACTGTATCCCAGTTTGTAAACTAACGTATATTAAAACTAAAGTAATCTGATTTAATCGATGCCATTTAGCAATAAAGCGATAATGAAGTGGTTACTCCTGACAATTACAATACTGTTGGTGATGTCATTTAATGAATTGACAACCTATCGGGATGTGGAAAACCACAGCTTCGACTTTGGTGAAAAACTGGAGTACCGGGTTCACTATGGTATGATAAACGCCGCTGAAGCTTCCATGGAGATCAGTAATCAGGTTGTTTACCGCAACAATCGCCCCTGTTATAAGGTAGATGTTTGGGGAAGGTCCGTTGGTCTTTTTGACTTGATTACCAGAATCAACGACAACTGGGGGACCTATATAGATACCGCTGCCATCATTCCCCACGGATTTTATCGTATTCTGGAAGAGGGGAGGTACCGGAAATTTGAATATGTGGACTTCGATCATCAAAAACTGGAAGCCACCACCACCATTCTGGATAAGGTAACAAAAGAACCCAGGGATAAGATAATTAACACTATTCCCAAAAATGTGCAGGATATGGTCAGTGGTTACTATTACCTGCGCACGCTGGATTACTCGAAATTCGAACCGGGTAAGATTATATCGATCGACGCATTTTTTGATGAGGAACAATACGATTTCAAAGTTAAGTACCTGGGTAAAGAAACCCTCCGTACTAAACTAGGCAAGTTCCGAACCATTGTATTACAACCGCTTTTGCCGAAGAACGGTCTTTTTACCGGTGAAGATGCCATCCGGGTTTGGATGTCCGATGATTCCAATAAAATTCCGCTCAAGGTTAAAGCCAGCATGTTTGTGGGGGCAGTGGAAATTGATATCAAAAAAGTATCCGGCGCCAGAAATGGCGTGCCAATAATGGAATAGCTTAAATATCAACCCCAGGACTTTTATTGGTTAGAACTATCGTCGGAAGTGGTCTTTCACTATCTTTAAATTCAGGAAGTAATAATTTCAGTATCAGTTACAAACGTCATGAAGCAGGAACATTACAAAATATTGGTAGTCGATGACGAGAAGGATATTTTGGAGCTATTGAAATACAACCTGGAAAAAGAGGGATATCAGATCAGGACTGCCAAGAATGGCACCATTGCAGTGGAGATTGCTAACGATTTCGTCCCCGACATTATCCTGCTGGATATTATGATGCCCGGACAGGACGGTGTGGAGACCTGCCGCCTGTTGAGGCAAAATTCCAAACTGGCCGACGCTCACATTATATTTTTAACTGCAAGATCGGAGGAATACTCGGAAGTAGCTGCCTTTGAAGTTGGTGCCGATGACTATATCACTAAGCCGATCAAGCCCCGGGCATTGTTAAGTCGTATTAAGGCCCTGTATAAGAAGGCGAAAAGTAAAAAGAGTGAAGCGCCGGTAGTAAAAATAGGTAACCTGATGATTGACCGGTCAAGTTACCTGGTTAAGCAGAATGGAAAAGAGATATCACTACCCAAAAAAGAATTCGAACTGCTATACTTTTTGGCACAGAACCCCAACAAGGTTTTCAACCGCGAAGAGTTGCTGAACAAAATATGGGGTGCCGACGTGTATGTATTGGCACGCACTGTCGATGTTCATGTGAGAAAGGTACGAGAAAAGATCGGCGAGCAATATATCAGCACCGTAAAGGGTGTTGGTTATAAGTTTAACCCCGCAAACTGATGTTTTCCGGATGAACGTTAATTCTCACTCCATTTCTCTGGCTATTTCCGCACTACTTACCGTGGCTGCGGGTACGGTGGCCTATTTCTTCAATGGACATTCCATGCCTGTTACGGTAAAAACGGCAGCTCTCACCTTGATTCTGTCCTATCTGGTATCCTGGGGGGTTTTGGAATTGATGTTGTTCAGGGGGATAAGGAAACTTTTGGTGCCTGCAGATAACAATGATGGTAATTCCCCCGATCAAAAGCTTGGGTTTAAGAATATTAAGGAAGCATTGATCTCATACGTCGATCTGAAACAATTGGAAATTGATCAGTTGAAAAAGATGGCTACCTACCGACAGGAGTTTTTAGCAGATATTAGCCACGAGTTAAAGACTCCTATTTTTGCTGCCCAGGGATATGTTCATACCCTGTTGGATGGTGCTATTGAAGATCCTCAAGTGAAAATGAGATTTCTGAAGAAAGCAGCTAAAAGCCTGGATGGTTTGGATATACTGGTTCAGGATCTGCTGACACTTTCCCGGTTGGAAACCGGACAGATAAAAATGGATGTGCAATCATTCAGTATTTATGAATTGGCTCTGGAGGTATTTGAGCAGCTTGAGGATAAATCGCGACGGAAAAATGTGAAACTCGGATTTGGCAGCGGTGTTTATAAGGACGTTATGGTAAATGCTGATTACCACCGAATTTTCCAGGTACTGAGGAATCTGGTGTTGAACGGTATCAACTACACTGATGAAGACGGTAGGGTAGTTATTGACTTTGTCCCTACCAGAGACCAGGTCACCATACATATAAAGGATAACGGGAGAGGAATTCCACCAGAGCACCTCGATCGCATATTCCAGAGGTTCTACCGGGTAGAAAAAAGCAGAACCAAAACCACCAATCGCGGGGGAACCGGGCTGGGATTGGCTATTGTAAAACACATTCTGGAACAACACGGTAGTCAGATCCGGGTAAAAAGTACCTTGGATAAAGGCTCCGATTTCTATTTTGATTTGCCAAAAGCAGAATGAAGTCACTACCGCTCACAGATTTTATCATTCACGAAGATGATGACTACCTGGTGATTAACAAATGGCCTGGAATATCTACTTTGTCCGATCGTCATCAGGAAGTTTGCCTGTTAGACAGAGCTAGAGAATATCACCGGGATGCTCAGGTCTGCCATAGACTGGATAAATATACCTCAGGTGTACTGGTATTTTCCAAACACCAGCAGGCTTATAAGTTGCTTTCCCTGCAATTCCAGGAAAGAACGGTAACAAAGATCTATCACGCCCTGGTTGAGGGCAGGCATCAATTCCACGATAAAAAAATTGACCTGCCGCTGCACCAGGGAAGAAGGGGTCATGTAAGAGTGTCTCATACCGCCGGCAAGGAATCGGTTACCCTGGTCAGTACCATTAAACAATTCAGTGCCCACTGTCTGCTGGAATGCCGTCCCGCTACCGGCAGGACCCACCAGATCAGGGTACATTTAGCGGCAGTGGATGCGCCCTTGGCTGGTGATACGGAATATGGAGGTCAGGAACTATACCTGTCACAAATAAAACGGCATTACAACTTGCGAAAGGATTCCCGGGAGCGCCCCATTATGTCAAGGCCCGCGCTTCATGCAAAAAGTATCGGATTTAAATCGCCCTCGGGAACATCTTTGGAATTCCAGGCCACATACCCCAAAGACTTCCGGGCTACTTTAAATCAACTGGACAAAATCGGCACCTTTTACTAGAAGGCACTGACTTTGCCGGGGAGGTAAAACTATAGGCCCAGGTATTGCATTTCAAATAATAAGCTTCTATCTTTGTGACCCGTTTTTGAGGGGATTTAGAAGTAAAACTAATTAAGCAGTGGACACTTTAAGTTATAAGACCATAGCCGCCAACAAAGCAACTGTAGATAAGCAGTGGGTGGTAGTAGATGCCGCAGACCAGGTTTTAGGCAGATTGAGCAGCGAGGTAGCTAAGCGTATTCGGGGAAAGCACAAGCCAAATTTTACCCCCCACGTAGATTGCGGAGATAACGTTATTGTAATCAATTCCGACAAGATAAAGTTAACCGGCAACAAATGGACTGAGAAGGTCTATGTTCGGCACTCTGGTTATCCGGGAGGACAAAAGACCATTACTCCCAAACAATTGATGGCAAAATCATCCACAAAGATCGTTGAGAAGGCGGTTAAAGGGATGTTGCCTAAGAACCGATTGGGCAGAGCGCTTTTCGGTAACTTATATGTATACGAAGGGGCAGATCACCCGCATGAAGCACAACAACCAAAGACAGTTAAGATATAACGGATAAATGGAATTAATAAATACCATAGGCAGGAGAAAGACTTCAGTAGCCAGGATCTATGTGAAATCGGGAAAAGGAAACATCGAAGTCAACGACAGGGACATGGCCGATTACTTCCCATCACCCATCCTGCAAACCATTGTAAAACAACCATTGGCCAGTACCGAAGTTGATGGCAAATACGATATTCAGGTCAATGTGGTAGGCGGAGGCTCAAAAGGACAGGCGGAAGCCATTCGGCTAGCCATTGCCCGGGCGCTGTGTGAAGTTGACAATGAGTACCGGCCAGTGCTGAAGAAAGAGGGATTTCTGACCAGGGACCCCAGAATGGTTGAAAGAAAGAAATACGGAAAAAGAAAAGCGAGAAGAGCTTTCCAATTCAGTAAACGATAAGCTCAAAAGATACTTTAAATGGCAAAGCTAGAGTATAAAGATTTATTAGAAGCCGGTGTCCATTTTGGTCACCTCACCAGAAAATGGGATCCGCGAATGGCGCCATATATATTTATGGAGCGGAATGGGATTCATGTAATTGATCTCAATAAAACGCTGGTATCAATTGATGAAGCTTCCAAAGCCCTGAGTCAGGTGGTTAGAACCGGGCGAAAGATTTTATTTGTGGCCACCAAAAAGCAAGCAAAGGAAATCGTTTCCGATGAAGCACAGAGACTTAACATGCCTTATGTGACGGAAAGATGGCTGGGTGGAATGTTAACCAATTTTGCAACTATTCGTCGGTCTTTGAAAAAAATGTCTGGCATCGAAAAAAAGATGAAAGAAGACAGTTTCAAAAACCTGGCCAAGAGGGAACGATTGATGGTAGCCCGGGAAAAGGACAAACTGCACAAGGTATTGGGAGGTATTGCTGACCTGACCAGACTCCCTGCAGCCCTGTTTGTGGTTGATATCAAGCGGGAGCATATTGCGGTGAAGGAAGCGCAGAAGTTGAACATTCCCGTTTTTGCGGTAGTCGATACCAACTCAAATCCCGAATTGGTGGATTTCCCCATTCCGGGCAATGACGATGCTTTCAAATCCATATCCATCATTACCAAGGCAGTGGGATCTGCTATTGAGCAGGGTCTTAATGAACGCCTGAAAGATAAGGAAGAAGCTAAAATGAAGCAGGAAGCGGAGAATAAGAAGAAGATGGATGAGGCCAAGAAAGAAGAAGCACCCGCAGCAGAAGAAGTAAAGGAGGAGTCCAAGTAAACTAACAATAAATATTACAAAATATGTAAACATCGGGTCCTTCGGAATTCGATGTTTATTTTTTCAAACAACTTAAAAAGGAGATAAAATGAGCATTACCGCACAAGATGTTAATAAACTGAGGAAGATGACCGGTGCTGGTATGATGGATTGTAAAAAAGCACTAACCGAGACTGGTGGTGATTTTGAAGCAGCTATAGACCTTTTGAGAAAGAAAGGGCAAAAAGTATCGGCTTCCAGGGCGGATCGAGAAACCTCCGAGGGGTCGGTTTTTGTAACCACAGATGCAGATGGTCAACAGGGCGTTCTGGTAGCGTTGAATTGTGAAACGGATTTTGTGGCCAAGAATGAAGAATTCCAGGCGCTGGGCCAGAAAATTCTGGAAGAAGCTGCCAGTAAAAACCCCGCCAATATTGAAGAATTGCTGGCTTTGCCTCTGGGTGATCTCACCATTGGAGAGAAGATCATAGAGTTGATAGGGAAGATTGGCGAGAAACTTGAGATTAGCGCCTACGAAAGGCTGACAGCCGATAAGGTGGTTACCTACATACATGCCGGTAGCAAACTGGGTGTATTAGTGGGGCTGGAAGGCAGCAACGGATCCGATGTCAATACTGCCGGCCGCGATGTAGCCATGCAAATTGCCGCTATGAATCCAGTAGCGGTAGACAAAGATCAGGTTGATGCAAGCATTGTGGAGCGGGAAATGGCCATTGGCAGGGAACAGGCATTGGCCGAAGGAAAGCCCGAAAATATCGTTGATAAGATTGCCACTGGTAAGTTGAACAAGTTTTACAAAGAGAATACCTTGTTAAACCAGGCTTTTGTTAAAGACAGCTCCCTTACAGTTTCCAAGTATCTGGAAGGAGTTAAGCAAGGACTTACTGTTAAGGACTTCCGACGGGTAGCCATCGGGTGATCTAAGTTATAAGATCGCAGGTCTGGGATTTTAAACTGCCGCCGAATAGCTCAGCTCGCAGATTTCTCAGGCCTGGGATCTGTATTTTGGAGTTCCGCAATACACTTTAGCTCAATAGCAATAGGAGAGGGTAGTTGAGTTATTCCTACCGTAGTACGGCAGGGCCCGTTTATCCCAAAATACTGTCCGTAGATCTCATTGTAGGTATTAAAATCCTGGTCCATGTTGGTGAGGAACACGGTAACATCCACCAGTTGCTCCCATTTCACCCCATAGGATGTTAAAACGGTCTTTACATTTTTAAAAACGGCATGACATTGAGCCACAATGTCGTATTGGATCACTTCACCGCTTCTGCCCAGGGTAACTCCGGGGACCTGGTTGGACTGCGGATCCCTGGGGCCAATGCCCGACAAAAACAAAAAGTTGCCTGACCGCCGGGCATGGGGGTAGGCTCCCATTGGTTTGGGAGCACCCGGAATACCGGGAGGAACTGACTGCGACTGGTGTGGATCTTCCATGGTGAACGACTTAAATTTTGCAGCTGTTATGAATTCATTATCTCCTCTATTTCCTCTGCTTCCAGTGGAATTGTTTCCATAAGATCCAATAAACCGTCATCCTGGATCACCACGTTATTTTCCAGCCTGATACCCAGGCCTTCTTCCCTGATATAGATACCGGGTTCTACCGTAAATACCATACCTGGCTCGAAAGGCCGGTGGACATTGCCCACGTCATGAACATCCAATCCCAGATGATGGGAGGTGCCGTGCATAAAATACTTTTTATAGGCTGGTTTGTCCGGATGCTGATTTTTGACATCTGTTTTGTCCAGCAAACCCAAACCCAGTAACTCACTTTCCATCACCTTTCCTACCTCTTTGTGATATTCCGGAATTACATTCCCGGGACGCAGCATGCTCATGGCTTCACGCTTAACACGAAGTACTGCATTATATACTTGTTTTTGACGATCTGTAAACCGGCCATTTACCGGAATAGAACGCGTCATGTCCGCATTATAATTTCCATATTCTGCCCCGACATCCATCAGTAAAACATCCCCGTCCTTGCACTCACGACTATTTTCGATGTAGTGCAATACGCAGGCATTCCTGCCCGATGCTATGATGGGGGTATAGGCAAACCCACGCGAACGCCGTTTGAGAAATTCATGCGCGTATTCAGCCTCAATTTCATATTCCATCACACCCGGAGTCACAAATGAAAGAATGCGACGAAACGCTTTTTCGGTTATGTCACAGGCTATTTGCATTTGGGCAATTTCCTCCTCAGATTTCACCGTGCGAAGTGTATGCATGATCGGTGCAGACCGCTCATACTTATGCAAGGGATAGTGTTCCTTACACCATTTGGTGAATCGGGCGTCCCTCGTCTCAACTACCACTTCTGCCCTGATGTGTTCGTTCGTATTTAAATACACATGTTCCGCTTCGGCCATCAATGTGTTAAATACCCCTTTAAATTCATCCAGCCAATACACCGACTGGATACCCGACAGTTCCTGTGCCTCTTCTTTGGTAAATTTATGCCCTTCCCAAATGGCAATGTGGTCATTGGTTTCCCGGAGAAACAAAATCTCACGATGCTTTTTATCGGAGAAATCAGGCATGAGTACAAGGATGGACTCTTCCTGGTCAATACCA
>JAUIKU010000350.1 GCA_030430675.1 Bacteroidia bacterium
CTTTGCCTGTCCGATTTAATCAGGAATTTTAATACCAGTGAAATACCCAGCACTGCCACAAACCCCAACAGGTACATGATCAACAAGGCCCCTCCCTGCAGGTTGACCCATCCCCAAAGTTTCTCATTGGGAACCACCAGTGCGATAAGCAGGGTATAGACCGGCAGCCTGGCAGAACAGCTGGTCAATGGCACTACCAAAATGGTGAGCAGCCGGTCTTTCCACTGATCAATGGACCGGGTAGCCATGATGGCTGGTATGGCACAGGCGATCCCCGACATCAGGGGCACTACACTTTTACCGCTCAGCCCGAATGGCCGCATCAGTCTATCCATGATAAAAACCACCCGTGACATATATCCGGACTCTTCCAGCAATGATAGAAAAGCAAACAATAAGGCAATCTGCGGAATAAAAATTACCACTCCGCCGATGCCCGGGATAATGCCCTCGGCTATAAGCGAGGTTAATACTCCCTCCGGCAACACGTCTAATACCCACTGACTGGCCACCAAAAATACTTCATCGATGAGATCCATGGGTACACTGGCCAGTTCGTAGATGGCCTGGAATATAATAAAGAGAATAAACAGGAAAATCAGGTAGCCCCAGAAAGGATGGGTAACGACCTTGTCGATCTTACCACTGATCAACCTTCTTGATTTGCTGGTTTCCCGCTTTGATTGACAGAACCCCAGCATCTGATGTATTTGCTTATACCTGGAATTTGTATCGGTGATCTGATCTTCATCCGTGTGGTTTTCCGGAATACCTGCTGGTGAAATCAGTGACCGGGATAGAAACGGAGATTCCTTTGATAATGGATGCTGCTCAATGGCCTGTTTTAACTGGTCGATTCCCGACCCATTCCTGGCGTTTACTTCGACAATGGTGGTACCCCCCAGTAGTTCACCCAACTTTGCGCTGTCTACCTCCAGCCCTTCTTTCGACAACATGTCGATCATGTTCAACACCAATATCACCGGGAGCTGCAAATCCTTGATCTGGGTAAAAAGCAGGAGATTGCGTTCCAGATTGGTGGCATCCGCGATTACCACGGTAAGGTCCGGATGATCGTTGTGCTCAGCATCTACCAGGATCTCCGTGGCTACCCGTTCATCGTTGGATTTGGGAAACAGACTGTAGGTTCCAGGCAAATCCAAAACATCGATGGTGTCTCCAGTGGCTGCTTTAAATTTACCGGAGTGCCGATCCACCGTGACCCCCGGATAGTTCCCCACATGCTGATTTAAACCGGTTAACTGGTTAAATACCGAGGTTTTGCCCGAATTGGGATTTCCAACTAATGCTATCTTTCTCAAATCAATGCATTTCTTCCGCTTGTACTTCGATCAGCCTGGCCTCGCTATCTCGCAGGGATAATACATAGTTGCCTACTTCAACAGCCAACGGGTCACCCAGGGGAGCCTTAAACAGTACCATAACCAATTGCCCGGGAATCAATCCCATATCGGTGAGCTTCGAGCACAGGGTGCCCCGGGCTATGGATATTATTCTCAGTGGAATATTCGATTTGGCGTTATTGAGCGTGATCATCGCAGTGCTAGATTTGACAGGTCGGTCATCGCCAGATGACTCACTGGGTGCTGTTTTTTTACTCTGGTGACAAATCTAGTCCTATTTAGAATAATTACAAATAGCATAAGGGATTCGCTTCGGACAATACCCAAATCACGGTATCATGACCTTAACAACATTTGGTAGGCCCATGGCAATTTTTACCTAATGTCAGCAGGTCAAATTTCACTAACCAAGGGTATTGAAAAGCCAGCCATTACCTCTCATCTTTGTTCCTCTATTTAGAATAATTCTAAATAATACAATAAAACTCCATGCAGTGTATTTCAAACGGTTTAATCCTGACGATTTGCCTTCTCTGTGCTTCGATAGTTACTCTCTACGGCCAGAGCAATGCCATAGTTGAAGGCCAGCTGCTGGATGAAAGCGGCCAGCCCGTGCCCTTCGCCAACGTGGTACTGGATCCGCTTAATCTGGGGGCGGTTTCCGATCAGAATGGTCATTTCAATCTTGAGGCGGTGCCTCCGGGTAGCTACCGGGTCAGGGTTAGTGCCATAGGCTATGAGACCTCCAGCTACGAACTGACAATTCCGGATTCCCGGACTGTGAGGAAAGTCTTTCACCTGAGTGAAGATGTAACCCAGTTGGATGAAGTGGTGGTGGAGGGCCTGGGAGAAGCTGCAGTGAAAAAACAACAAGGTTATGCAGTAGAGGTACTGGATACCAGAAAAATTCAGAACAGAAATGCCAATATAAACCAGTTGGCTTCTCAAATGGCAGGTATCAGGGTTAGGGAAAGCGGCGGTATGGGCTCTAGTTTTTCCTACAGTCTAAATGGAATGTCCGGTCGATCCGTGCGCTTTTTCGTGGATGGTATCCCCATGGATCGTTACGGATCGGCTTATGCCATCAACAACTTTCCCGTCAACCTGATCAATCGCATGGAAGTTTACAAGGGGGTGGTGCCCCCTCACTTTGGCAGTGATGCCCTGGGTGGTGTAATCAACATCGTTTCACAGAGCAAGTTCTCCAATTATCTGGATGCCTCCTACAGCTTCGGTTCCTTCAATACCCACCGGGCAGCGGTTAGCACCCGGTGGGTGGAAAAATCCAGCCACCTATTTATCGATTTTCAGGGGTTCTACAACTACTCCGACAATAGCTATAAGGTATGGGGTCCCGGGGTGGAGATCGCCGATCCCGTTACCGGCAGGGCCATTGAAATCAAGACGAAGCGCTTTCACGATGACTACCGTTCTGCTTCCGGCAAAATAGATGTGGGGTTAACCGACAAGCCCTGGGCCGACCAGGTAAAGATTGGTTTCCTGTATGCAGATAACTACCACCAGCTACAGCATGGTGCCACTATGGCCTCGGTAATCGGCGAGGCCACCCGTTCCGAAACCA
>JAUIKU010000351.1 GCA_030430675.1 Bacteroidia bacterium
ATAACCCTGGGTATCATCAATGGCATCATCCAGGATATCTCCGAGCTCCTCTTTAGATCCCAGGCTGCTCTCAAATTCTGCCACTTTCTCATTATCTATAGATGAAGACACTCCGATTTGCTCAGCTAGCGATTCCACCTTGTCGAAATAATTAAGGGCATCCTGAGACTGGTCGTATGAGCTCAAATACCCGATGTCTGTAGCGTACACACCCAGGTTCATGGCTGACTTATCATCATCAACCTGATATTGATCTACATTGCTGATATCGTTCAGTAAGTCCATATTAAAATCTGCTCCGGTAGATTGTATAATATAGGGGATCTCAGACGGAGGAGGTATATTGTCAAGCATACCAACGAGTTGTTCCTGCAGCTCATCCATACCCTGCTCAAAATCTTCCTCCTGGCTCTCTTCCTGCTTGGGTGATGAACAGGCTACTACCCATATCATACAAATACTGCACATAAACGCAGCTAAAGTTCTATAGTTGATTTTCATGATCTGTTGTATAATTGATCTGGTTCTAAATAAAGAAGTGGATAAGTTATAACAATAAAAATTATTACGCAAGTGAAAGAAATACCCCTACTCAGAATCCAGTATTTCACCTGTTATCCGGACTATTATTGTTCCAACATATTTCAGTTTACTCAATTGAAAAAGTGAAATTATCCTTACTCAGTTCGGCTGGCCAGACCACTCATCGTGAGATCCCGGAATTTGGTTGCTGTGTGTTTTACCTGATATCGTGGTCCGATAATGGTGGCGCCTCCTTTTATTTACAATTATATTATCTAAATTTGTCCAATTTTTATGACCCCTCAGCAAATCTAAACCAGGTAAATGCCCAGAGATAAAAGCATCAACTCTATTCTTATAATCGGAAGCGGACCAATCATAATAGGACAGGCTTGTGAGTTTGACTATAGCGGATCCCAGGCTGCACGTTCTCTCAGAGAGGAAGGCATCGAAGTGATCCTAATTAATTCGAACCCGGCCACTATCATGACCGATCCGGTTACTGCGGACCATATTTATCTTAAACCACTGGAACGCAAATACATCATTGAAATACTGCAGAAACATCAGGTCGATGCGGTGCTACCCACCATGGGTGGTCAGACCGCCCTTAACCTGGCTATCGACTGTCAGAAATCCGGTATTTGGGAAAAGTTCGGGGTCAAGATCATTGGGGTAGATATCGACGCCATTGAAACCACGGAAAACCGGGAACTCTTTAGGTTAAAAATGGGTGAATTGGGAGTCAATGTATGTAAAGGTAAAACCGCTACTTCATTCCTTCAGGGAAAAGAAATTGCCCAGGAAATCGGCTTTCCCCTGGTAATCCGGCCCTCCTATACCCTGGGTGGAACCGGAGGAGGATTTGTCAATTCTCCGGATCTTTTCGAAAAAGCCTTAAATCACGGCCTGCATACTTCACCTATACATGAGGTGCTTATTGAACAGAGCATCCTGGGCTGGAAGGAATACGAATTGGAGCTTTTACGGGACAATGCGGGAAATGTAATCATCATCTGCTCCATCGAGAATTTCGATCCTATGGGTGTACATACCGGTGACTCTATCACGGTGGCTCCGGCGATGACGCTACCCGATACCGTTTACCAGGAAATGAGAGACCTGGCCATCAAAATGATGAACGGCATCGGACAGTTTGCCGGCGGTTGTAATGTTCAGTTTGCGGTAAACCCTGAAAACGACGAGATCATTGGCATTGAAATCAATCCCAGGGTTAGCCGTTCTTCTGCACTTGCCAGTAAAGCCACCGGATATCCCATAGCTAAAATTGCCGCTAAACTGGCCATAGGCTATGACCTCCACGAGCTTAAAAACCAGATTACCAAGACCACCAGCGCGTATTTTGAGCCGGCCCTGGATTATGTAATCGTAAAAATACCCCGCTGGAATTTCGATAAATTCAAAGGGTCCGACCGGCATCTGGGTCTACAGATGAAGTCAGTAGGGGAAGTAATGGGAATCGGCCGCAATTTCCAGGAAGCACTTCAAAAAGCCTGTCAGTCACTGGAAATCAATCGAAACGGCCTGGGAGCAGACGGCAGGGAACTTCAGGACCGGGAAAAATTATTGGATAGCCTGGCAAATCCTACCTGGAACCGGTTATTTCATATTTACGATGCCTTTAAACTGGGCATTCCATTCAACTCGATCCAAAACCTGACCAAGATCGACAAGTGGTTCCTGCAACAGATCGAAGAATTGATCCTGCTGGAAAAAGAAATCCAGGCTCACTCCCTGGATACCATACCGGAAGCCTTGTTGAGAACCGCCAAGGAGAAGGGATATGCTGACCGTCAGCTCGGTCACCTGCTGCGGTGCCTGGAGAGCCAGGTTTTTGAAAAGCGACATGAGCTGGATATAAAAAGAGTATATAAGCTGGTGGATACCTGTGCCGCGGAATTTGAAGCACAGACTCCCTATTATTATAGTGCCTTTGACCAGGAGAACGAATCGATCAGCACCGACAACAAAAAAGTAATCGTGCTGGGATCGGGGCCCAACCGCATTGGACAGGGAATCGAGTTCGACTATAGCTGCGTCCATGGGGTACTGGCAGCTAAGGAATGCGGTTACGAAACAATAATGATCAACTGCAATCCCGAAACGGTAAGCACGGACTTTGATGTTGCGGATAAACTGTACTTCGAGCCGGTGTTTTGGGAGCATATTTACGATATTATCCTCCATGAAAAACCGGTTGGGGTGATTGTTCAGTTGGGTGGGCAAACAGCGTTGAAGCTGGCGGAAAAACTCGATCGCTATGGCATTAAGATATTGGGTACCAGTTACGAATCTCTGGACCTGGCCGAAGACCGGGGCAGTTTCTCCACACTGCTGAAAGAAAATAGTATTCCCTATCCCAAGTTCGGAGTAATCGAAGATGCCGCAGGGGCCATT
>JAUIKU010000118.1 GCA_030430675.1 Bacteroidia bacterium
AGACAATACCACCATCGTAAATGGTGCTGGCAAGAAAGAAGATATCACTGCCCGTATCAACCAGATCAAATCTCAAATCGAAACTACCACTTCTGATTACGATCGCGAGAAATTGCAGGAGCGATTGGCTAAACTTTCAGGAGGTGTGGCTATCCTGTACATTGGAGCCGCCACTGAAGTTGAAATGAAGGAGAAAAAGGATCGGGTTGACGATGCCTTACACGCGACTCGTGCAGCAGTACAGGAAGGCGTAGTAGCTGGTGGCGGTGTAGCGCTGATCAGAGCTATCGAAATCCTGGATAAACTCAAAGCTGACAACAACGATGAGCAAACCGGAATTAACATTGTAAAAACTGCCATGGAAAGTCCGCTGCGAATTATCGTTGAAAATGCTGGTGGAGAAGCATCTGTGGTAGTACAGCGCGTGAGAGAAGGAAAAGATGACTTTGGGTACAACGCCCGGGACGACAAGTTTGAAAACATGTTCGAAGCCGGAGTTATTGATCCTACCAAAGTAACCCGACTGGCACTGGAGAACGCAGCTTCAATTTCTGCCCTGTTGATCACTACCGAATGTGTGGTGGCCGACGAGCCGGAAGATGAAAAAGTACCTGCAGGACCTCCTATGGGAGGTGGCGGAATGGGTGGTATGATGTAATTCGCACCTATTTTAAAACATCAAACCCCGCTAGTGATAGCGGGGTTTTTTTGTATTTTGCTGGCAAAAAATTCAAGCTAAAAAACCAATTTGATAAAATGAAAAATCTCATTAAAACCTATCTGTTGATAACCTTGGGGATTTGCTTTTTGATGGGTACCCTGCAAGCGCAGGATGTGCTCCCGTTTCCACCTACGCCTTCGGCGAGTGAAGCGGGTTTGACCATGCAAACTTCTACCTATAAGCAGAGAGAAATGCCGGAGCGCCTCAGTAAGGATGCCCCCAATATTTTGGTCATTTTGATTGATGATGCTGGTCCTGCTACCCCCGATACCTATGGGGGAGAAATCCATACACCGAACTTGAGCAGGGTAGCCAATTTAGGCATTTCTTATAACCGTTTCCACTCTACTGCCATGTGCTCACCCACTCGAGCCTCCTTGCTTACCGGCAGAAATCATACCGTGGTGGGTAACGGGCAGATTGCTGAGTTTGCAAATGACTGGGATGGATTCAGTGGAATCATTCCTAAAACTTCTGCCACAGTGGCGGAAGTATTAAAAGCTTATGGTTATAATACCAGTGCTTTTGGCAAATGGCACAATTCGCCTGCTAATCAAACCACATCCAAGGGACCTTTTGATTATTGGCCCACCGGCTATGGCTTTGAATACTTTTATGGATTTTTAGCTGGAGAGGCGTCTCAATATGAACCACACTTGGTTAGAAATACTACCGTGGTGGAGCACCCGGAGACTACCCAGGGTCACGATTATTATCACCTTACAGAAGATATCGCTGAAGATGCAATTGATTGGTTAAGGGAACAAGAGGCCTTTGCCCCGGACAAGCCCTTCTTTTTGTATTGGGCGCCAGGAGCCGTACATGGGCCACATCATGTGGCCAAGGAATGGGCTGATAAGTATAAGGGTAAATTTGATGATGGCTGGGATGAATACCGAAAAAGAGCCTTTAAGAGACAAAAAGAACTCGGCTGGATTCCCCAGGATGCCGAGTTGACGGAACGAAATGAGACCATGCCAGGTTGGAAAGATATACCGGAATCTGAAAGGGCATTCCAGAGCAGGTTGATGGAGGTGTATGCCGGCTATGCTGAACATGCCGACTACAATGCGGGACTACTCATTGATGAAATTGAAAAACTGGGAAAATTAGAGAATACCTTAATATTCTATATTTGGGGAGATAATGGTTCTTCCGCAGAAGGACAAAACGGGACCATCAGTGAGCTATTAGCACAAAATGGTATCCCAACTACCATCCAACAGCATATTGATGCATTAGAAGATTTGGGTGGACTGGATGCATTGGGATCGCCCAAAACCGACAATATGTATCATGCGGGCTGGGCTTGGGCTGGATCCACGCCTTACAAGTCGACCAAACTGGTAGCGGCGCATTTTGGAGGTACCCGTCAACCGATGGCGGTTTCATGGCCCAGGAGGTTCCAGCATGACCAAACACCACGTCCACAGTTTCACCACGTTATAGACATCGTTCCCACTATTTATGAAGCGGTGGGTATAGTGGAACCCAAGGTGGTCAATGGCTTTCCCCAGGATAAAATTGACGGTTTACCCATGAACTATACCTTTACAAACTCAAGTGCTGAGGGTACCCGTAAATTGCAGTTTTTTGACATTATGGGAAGCCGGGGGTTATACTACGATGGCTGGTTCGCCTCGGCCTTTGGGCTTAGGATTCCCTGGGTTCCGGGACTTCCACCGACTGCAGCCACCTGGGATCCACAGGATGATACCTGGGAATTGTATAACATAGAAGAAGACTGGAGCCAGGCTAATGATCTGGCCGAAAAGAACCCGGAAAAACTGGAGGAAATGAAGCAGATGTTTCTGGTGGAGTCTGCTAAATACAAGAACCTTCCTATTGGTGGCGGTCTGTGGTCAATAGTATATCATCCTGAAGATGCACCCACCTCAGCCTATACGGAATGGACCTTCACCGGACCCATTACCCGAATGCCGGAGTTTACTGCTCCAAAGTTGGGGACACGTAATAACATTGTAAGGATGGAGGTGTCAATACCCGAGAATGCCAACGGGGTATTGTATGCTCTTGGTGGTTTTTCAGGAGGACTGACCTGTTATATAAAGGACGGTTACCTGTACTATGAATACAATCTATTTGAAATTGACCGGACTCAAATCAAGTCCAGTAAGAAAATTCCCACTGGGGAGGTTCAGATTGAGGTGGTGTCTCAAAAGGAGACAGCAAAACCGGGAGCTTCTATGAATATCACTATTAAAGTCAATGAAGAAACAGTCGCGGGTGGAAAAGTGCCAATATCTATTCCAGTGGCCTTTACTGCCAATGATTGCCTTGATTTCGGAAGTGATTTGGGATCACCGGTTTCAGTAGAATACTACGATGAAGCACCTTTTGTATTTGATGGGGAAATCAAATTGACACATGTCAAATACAACGAGTAATTCTTCCACTTGTAATCCCTGAAAAAGAAGGGTTATCAGCGTCCGACGACAGACGGCATTGAATGCCGGACCAACATTCAACTTGGTCCGGCATTTTTTTTATATTGGGTTCCAAATAATGGATAAGACCACCGTTTATAAAGAAGCCTTTAAAACGGCACTGGCAGTGGCCGTAGTTTACGGTCTGGCATTGCAACTGGATTGGATGAAACCCTACTGGGCCGCCTTTACCGTGGCATTAATCGCGTTACCTACCGCAGGACAGTCATTTAACAAAGGTATTATGAGACTGGCCGGTACTGTACCGGGGTGTATAGCCGGAATTGCCATTCTTTCCATAGCACCTCAGGATCGATGGCTGTTCCTTTTTCTAGGTGTGTGTTGGGTCTTTCTGGCGACCTACATGACCTCGTCAACTAAGATTTTCTCCTACTTCTGGAATATTGCCGGCGTTACCTGCCTGGTTATTTTGACCGGAAAGGTTGACAGCAGTGAACACGTTTTCAATAGTGCCATGTTCAGAACTTTGGAAACCGCCATGGGTATAGTGGTATATATGCTGGTTTCAGTCTTTCTGTGGCCTCGCACCAATCTTGGGTCTATTAAATCAACCTCGGTCAAGCTATTAAACATTCAGGACCAGCCATTTGCCAACCTAACTTCTTCACGGGAGGTAGCAGAAGAAGAATTGGATAAACTACGGAATACTCAAATACAGTTGCTGACAAAACTTGGACAGGATTTATTCGCTGAGGGCTCTGAAAGTTACGAGGTCAGTAAAAATGCCGTGAACTGGCTGACTTTCCAAAAGCAGTGCGCGGCCCTGATGCAAGAGCTGGATAAATGGTATTTAAGTTTGTCCTCCACCGAGAAAAGAACCGTAGCGAAGATTCTACCGGATCTGAAAAAGAAAGTTGAAGCCGTCAGAGAGGAAATAGCCATGGTTCAAGCGGGGTTGAGCAAAGGTGAAGAGCCGCCTGTCCATGCGGCAGTAAAACTCGAATTGAAACAGGAGGAACTAGCCACTCTCGGCAATGTTGACCGGATCATTTTTAATGGCATCACCAACCATTTTAATGAATTTGCCAATGTTGTTTACCAGATGCGTATCACCATAGGTGATATTTTAAACGATCGAATTCCGGATAAGAAAGCGATTACAAAATCAAGCCAGAGATTCTGGATAAATCCCAATATTAACTACGAGAGTATAAGGGGAGCTTTGTTTGCTTCGTTGTGCCTGATAGCCGGCTATCTTATTTGGATCTATATTAATCCACCGGGTCATCAAAGTTGGATCCTGATAACCGGAGCGCTGGGAATGGTAGTAGCCGGATTTCCCCAACTGCAAGCCAAGCTGTTAATTTTACCATTGGCCATTACTTGTGCCTTCGGAATAGCCGTCTACGTGTTTATCCTGCCTCACCTGGATGCCTATTGGCAATTAGGGTTGTTAATGCTGATACTGATGTTTATTAATTGCTCCCTGTTCAAAGGAGGACCTGGTCAATTGGCTGGAACGGTGGGCATTATTGGAATGATTGCCATTACCAATCCGCAGGTTTACAGTTTTCCGGCATTGGCTAATACCTATCTCTTTCTCCTGATGGGCTTTGGCACCGTTTACTTGCTTTCCCTGGTACTCGATTCCCCCAGACCGGAAAAGGCACTTTTAAAAAAGGTGGACCGTTATTTTAAAAGTCTGACCTACCTGGTTCGCAATATGGAAGCTTATGGTACCGGAAGACTTTCAACATTCCAACGATGGCTGTTCAATTTTCATCAATATCAACTGGGGTTAATTCCAAATTCCCTCCCCATGTGGGCGAGATTCATTAACAAGAAGTGGTTTTCCCCTACATCTATGCAGGATGCCCAATCATTATCAAACTACCTCCAGGGACTTACCTACCGGATGAACGAGCTGATAGCACTAAATAAGCTTTACGGAAATAGGTTGAGATCGGACTGGATTAACGCGCTGCGTATTTGGCACCAGAAACTGGAATTGGTTTTTCTCAACTGGGAAATCGATAAAACAGCCGATGAAGTTGAACAGATACAGGCGCAAATAAAGCAGGCTCAACATAATCTGGAAGCACATATCAGCACCTATTTAGCCCAGGAAAAAGAGCAGCCGGATGATTTCAAAGAAGAGCATCTATTCGATTTATTAACAGGGTACCTGGGTATTTCCTATGCGGCGTTAAATTATGCCGAGGTATCCAACAAAGTCGACTGGAAAAATTGGCGACAGGAAGTAATCACTATTTAAATATGACATTTTTGAACCTATTTCCCCATGAGATCTCTATTGGAGGAGTATATATACCTCCGGAGTTTTTAGCGGCCCTGTTGGGGCTGATACTGGCTTTGATCACTTCACAATTTCTCAATAAGTATCAGGTGACAAAGAAGTTCTTTTATCCACCTTTAGTCATGTTGTCAATGGTGGTGATTTATACTTTGCTCATTGGATTATTTATTCCGTTTTAACTGGTAAACCCCCGAAAATGAAAATCAATCGAAAATACATTTACACCGGTTCGGTAGTGCTGATTGCCATTTTATTGCTGCTGTACAAGAACTGGAGCCGCATCAACAATCCGTGGACCAGGGATGGAAAGGTAAGAGCCACCGTTATTCAGATCGCCCCCAGAGTTACCGGCCCCGTGGTAAAGCTCCACCTGGAAGACAATCAATTCGTAAAAAAGGGGGATCTTCTATTTGAGATAGATGACAGAACTTACCGGGCTGCCTATGACCAGGCCAAGGCGCAACTCGACCAGACGGGTGGTAATGTCACGGGCATGGAAAATCAAATTGAGGGGTTGGAAGCAAACGTTAGGTCTGCCCGGGCCAGTGTGCGACAAGCCAATAGCAATTTACAGCAAGCTGAGTCCAGCCTGCGCACCAAAAAAGAAGAATATGACCGGCAGGTGGCCATGCTGGAAAGAAATGCTACCTCCCAGAAAGCCATGCAGCAGGCACAACTGAACTATGAAGTGGCCGAACAACAGAAATTCATGGCCCTGGATGGTCAGATCCAGGCACAGGCAGCATTAGTGAGGGCACAGTCGCAATTGGATCAGGCCAGGGCACAATTGGGAGAAATGGGAGATCAAAACCCCCAGATTCGCGCAGCTATCGCGGCTTTTACCCAGGCTGAACTTAACCTGGAATTTACCAAGGTATATGCACCGGCGGATGGCTATATCACTAACCTTAACATATTAGAAGGAAGCCAGGTAGTAGCCAGCCATCCGGTGTTGGCTTTGGTAGACGTAAGCAGCTTTTGGATAGAAGGCTATTTCAAAGAAACCTCATTGGATGGCATCAGCTCGGGAAATAAAGCGACGGTAACCTTAATGACCGATACCGGAAATCCGCTACAGGGTTATGTAGAAAGTATTGGCTGGGGCATTGCTCAGCAAGACGGAAGCACCGGGGTCAACCTGCTGCCAAATGTTAGCCCAACCTTTGAATGGATCAGGCTTGCCCAACGCATTCCGGTAAAAATCCGATTGACCGATATGGATAATGTCAGCCTGCGTGTTGGCACCACTGCCTCGGTATTGGTGGAAAAGGGAACGAAATATGAATAGCCATACCATGAGAAAGCATTATATACGGATATTTAGGCTCTTCAGTATGCTGATTTCGCTGTCGGCTGGACTTGCCTATGGACAGGATAAAATGACCTGGCAGCAGGCCATAGCGCTGGCGGTCAAACAAAACAGCGATCTTCAGGTGGCCAATCTAAACTTACAGGCGACCGAGCAAAACGTTGGAATGGCGGCAGCGGGATACAAGCCCAACCTGTTGGTTTCAACCAACATTACTACCAGTAAACAGGCTACTTTCAGTGAGAACTTTGGGGTTCTGCCCAAGCAAACGGGACTAATTGGCGGGATGATTTCCCAGATGATCTTCAATGAACAAATCGTGGCCAACCATGCAGTGCAAAAATACCTGTATGCCAGTGAGCAAAGCAAACTACAACTGACTAAAAACAACGTGATATTTCAAGCCGGTCAGGCCTACATCAACTACCTGATGGCTTCTGATTTGTTAAATGTTCAGAACGAAAATTTGACGCTGACCAGGAAACATTTACAGACATCGGAGGACAGGTTGGAACTTGGCGCTGCCAATCAACAGGAAGTTTTGAGATGGCAGACCCAGGTATATGCATCGGAACAGCAGGTGGAACAGCAAAAGTCAGCTTTGGTCATGAGTCGTACCATGTTCAATAATGTCCTGAATCTGCCACTGGAAACTGAGCATGATCTACAGGCAATGGCCATAGATACCGACGGGTTCTTTTTTAAAAACCAGGTGGTAAAAGACGTGGTACACGACGAATCGAAGGCCCAGGTAATCCGCGACTATATGGCAGAATTCGGACTCAGTTATTCACCATTGATCCCAGCTACCGATAGACAGATTATGGCCATGGAGCGGATGAAAAAGGCAAGCGGACGATGGGCCATACCAATGGTTAGTTTTCAGGGTGGCATGGCATCCAAGTGGCTGTCGGAAGGTTCCGCGTCCGACACTACCTCGGGAGGGTCATTCTGGAAATACGGGCTCCAGTTGAACTGGAATGTATTTGACGGGGGTAAAAGCCTGAAGAAAGCCAAACAAACCAACCTGCAACTGGAGGCCTCCAAGATCGAACGCGAAAATGCCTTTAGCGCACTGGAGCAGGGTATCCGCTCCATCACAGCCATTGTGATCAAGGACTACATCAATGTCGGGCTGGCCCTGCAACAGGCCAGAGCTGCAGATGAAAACTATCTATTGGTGTATGACAATTATTTATTGGGTGAAACCGCCCTAATGAATCTGATAGATGCGCAGGAGGTAAAGTTGGTAGCTGACACCCAGTCAAAAATTGTTTACTACACTTTTCTGGTCAACCTGCTGCAACTCGAGCAGGCGCTTGGGTACTACCCATTCTATCATCAAAGCATTTCCGAGGTAGAAGTGATTGGGAACCTGGAACAGTTGTTACTTACTAAATAAGATCCTCATGTACTTCAAACTTTCTTACCAAAAAGCGGAACTGCATCAATCCACTTTTTCTTAATCTGAATTTCATAAATCTCCACAATCATGATAATACTGGGCTTTCTATTAATTGTTGGAAGTGTATTTATCCATGCGCTGACTACCGAAGTATGTATTAGTTGGGCACACAAGCGAGTAGCGCCGGGAAGGATTTTAACCTGGGGAGGTAAGGTATTCTCCATATCCTGGCTGGTATTTATCCTATTCTTTGCCGCCATTTTGGAAGCGATGCTTTGGGCATTAACCTATATGTGGTTAGGTGCAATACAAGGCTTCGAAGAAGCAGTATATTTCTCCATTGTCACCTATACTACCCTGGGGTATGGTGATATAACATTGGGTGAAACCTGGCGCTTGTTGTCGGCGTTTCAGGCGGCCAATGGAGTGGTTATTTTCGGTTGGTCCACAGCCATTGTAATGGCCGTGGTGCAGAAAATATTTGCTAAACGACATGTGGACGCACCGAATTGACCCTCTTTCATCACTGTCAAAGTTCTATGAATTTGCCGGATTGAAGTTCACCACCGGGATCATACTGGCGGCACTTATCAGCTGCCAGCAACCATCAAACTTTGGAGAATCTTCCTCCGGCAATGGCACAGGTTCAACCAGTACCAGCATGCCTAAATCGGGATTGGAAATGGTTTTAGTAGCAGGGGGTAGCTTTACTATGGGAGGCAACGACGATGTTGATGACGGAGGCCCCGTGGCCAAACGAATAGCCGATGAATGTCCGCATCCGGTAACTCTGAAGAGTTTCTATATGGCCAAATACGAGGTTACCCAGGCAGATTGGATCAAAATTATGGGCACAACCGGCAGTGCCTCCGGCAGATGTGATGAATGTCCGGTAAGTATGGTCAGCTGGATGGAGATTCAGGAATTTATAACAAAACTCAACACCCAAACCGGGGAAACCTACCGCCTGCCTACAGAACAGGAGTGGGAATTTGCCGCCAAAGGAGGAGTGAAATCCGGAGATTACCTGTATGCCGGCAGCAACCAGCCGGAAAAGGTGGCCTGGTTTGCTGATAACTCCGGTGGTGTTTCCCACCCGGTAGGAAAACTACAGCCCAATGAATTGGGAATATACGACATGAGTGGTAACATTTGGGAGTATTGCAGTACCTTAAAATCCCCCTACCCCTGTGATAATCTGGGCAAAGATCTTAATGTACCTGTCTTGCGAGGGGGTACTTTTAAAAGTCGTTCACATAGTGTCAGAGTAAGAGACAGGAACGGGCGTGATAAATTCACCAAATTGCCTACACTGGGATTTCGACTGGCCAAGTCTCTGTAAGTACCTGGCGGCGTTTACCTTAAAAGTCTCCGGGTGCTTCGGGTAACAACCCGGGATCGTAGGTTTCACCGGTTGCCACCTGCACCATGGTAACCCTGACTTTGGTAGGAAAGAAATGCTCTGGGTCCTTACGTCTGTGAGCATGACCCTGACCACCGCTATCGTCTTTGATAACCAGATCCATCTGTTTAATTCCCTTACTCCAAACAATGGACTCGTTTTCCCAGAAATCGGTCATGGATATATCAGTTTCATAAACACCTTCCTGGGTAAACAGACCGGTGTTGGTGCACCCGTAACCATTACCCCGCCCTTCATTGGGGATATAGCAAAGCGTCCAGGTTGTTGGGTAACCTCCCGCTGGTTTCTCCAGTACCTCCAGTCTAATGTGCACAGTACCATGGCGATAATCCACCGGTGTGGTCCAGTCAGTGGGCCGCTGAGAATTCAGCCGGTCCCCTTTGACGTAATAATGTGACTTACTGGGGCTGGAATTATCGGCATCGTACTTGGTGTAGGTAAATTCAACATCAAAAAGCACAAACTGCTTCGGAACCTGAGCCAGCAGTGTAGCGGGAAATAGCACTAGGAATATAAATAGCAACTTGATCATGGCACTTCGCTTCACACTCACACTCACACTCACACTCAAACTCAAACTCAATCTCCTAATTCTCTCTCACCAGCACCATTTCTATGGGAACCTTGATTATTTCCTTAAAGTCCTCCCCCGACTCCTGCATATCCTCGTCTTCTTCCTCGTAGCACCATTTTACTTTTACGATAGACTGCTCTTTCAGACTCTCCAGGCGTCGTAGTATTTCCACCAGGCACTTAGAGGAACTGGTATTAAAATATTCCAATTTGATTACCAGTAACGTGTGATGATTAGGGTCTGTGATGTAACTATCCAGCCAATTGATAACCGGTTTGTAAAATTCAATTGAATTTTCAGGAATTGACCTTCCTGATATCTCAAATTCCCCCGTTTCCTGGCTGAAGTACAACCTGGGGGTTTTTGGAGTGGCCTCCAGAAAAAAGTCATCCATAGTTATTTATTCCGATACCCTAACTTGGAGACTAAAATAGGAATAATCCTTATTAACTGGTTTAAAACTGTAAGAGATTTTTTTGCCAGATTTTCTGATTATCTCCACTAATCCCAGGCCTGCTCCTTCATCATTGGCAAAATGACCCTGGCTTAACCTGGTGATATAGTAGTCTTTCAATTCCGAAATCGACATTGCATTGAAACGGTCAATAACCGTTTTTAAATCCTTGATCTTGCTGTTTCTTACCGGATTGCCGGTGATGACCGTATAGGTGAAATCCTTTTTTTCCAGTTTAAAATTTACCGAGGTATCCTGCTGACCGGGACTTAGCCGATCCAGGTGATGGTAGGCGTTCTGAAAAGATTCTACCAGTATTTTAAAAACTTTCTTCCTGGTACTTAATGTGGTGGTGTCCTGTTGGTTCAGCTTGTTTTCTGCCTGCGCCAGCAACTGATCAATGGAGGCGGTAGAAACATTACCTACATAATTCAGTAACGTTTCTGAGTTTCTCCCAGGGGCAATTGTGTGGTTCATTCTCGTTTAAAAATTGGTCCTTTGATGCAGTAGAATTAGTTCATAGAGAGAATTTAGTGGGAAGTAAATGTTTAAACACTAAAACTAATTTAGTGGATTTTATTGTAAAAATCAATGTTTTTATAGTAAAAATCCAAGTAGCATTAGGCATTTTATTCAGAAACTGACTGAGATTCAACAGGTTTAGCATCAGGTTGTAGTTGTAAATCTTCTGCCCCGTGGGTAAGCCTTTTCAGTGGTTTCAATATGGCAATGGCCAATAAACCAAAAATTGTGCAGAATACCGCAATCCCGGTAAAAATCTCAAATTCCCCCCAGGTTTGTGATAGTTCCCCCAGGGTACCAGCCAGTTTATTTCCCAGGCCTGTGGCAGCCCAATAAACGCCCATGATCATCGCCACATACCTGGCAGGGGCCAACTTGGTAATAAATGAAAGCGACACTGGTGAGGAACAAAGTTCTCCCACCGTATGGAACAGATAGGCCAATATCAGCCAGTACATGGCCGATTCTCCCATGGCACCGTATTGTTTGGAAGCGGCACTCATAAATAAAAACCCCACACCCATTATAATCAGACCTACAGCTATTTTAAACAGCGAGGATGACTCATGACCCTTTAGTTTCCAGGTATACCAGAATCCCGCTACTGTCATAGCCAGTGTGAAAATAAAGAACGAGTTAACCGATTGAAAAATGGAGGCGGGAATAAGGTAGGGGTCTGTGGTAAAGGCGTATAGTCTTAATACCGCAAATATCAGCGCCAGCAATACCCCCCCGATAAACCAAAACTTTGATACGGTCAACTTTTTTGTCCTCTTATAAATTCCCATGGAAAACAGCAACACTATACCAATCAGAAACAATATGTCGATAGTCATCAGAGATGCGAAGCGGTCGGTTTTATCCATGGCGTACAGATTCATCAATCCTCCAGCCTGCTCAAAGGCTCCCCAGAAGACAATGATCATCAGAAAGCTCAGCAGCAATACCAATACCCGGTCTTTTTCAATCTGGTTCAGTTCCCGAAATACGATCAGCCCCAATCCTACCGCCAGGCTCAATGCAGAAAATAGAATCAGATAGCCAATGTTGTCGAATACCAGGAAAACGATTATGATCAATACCACTGAGGTGATCAATGCTGAGGGGGTCCTGAAAAACTCCCCGAGCACACCAGTACTCTGTTCACCAGCGTCACTAGCCGGGTCCTTTACTATGTCCCCTACCCCTTTCAGGTATTTTTGTCCCCAAATGAAGGTCAACTGGCCGATGAACATACCTATTCCGGCCAAACCGAAGCCCCAATGCCAGTTGATATTCTCTCCCACCGATCCTACCACTATCCCGGCCAGGAATGCACCGATGTTAATGCCGACGTAGAATATATAAAATCCCTTGTCCCTTCGCTCATCACCCTGCCGATACAATCCACCCACCATGGTGGAGATATTTGGTTTTAGACACCCTACTCCTATAATGATCAACAGGCATCCGGTATAAAATGCCCACAACGCGTCAATAGCCAGTATTCCGTGGCCTGCACAAAGCAATGCCCCTCCAAGCATAACCACCTTTTTCTGCCCCAGCAACTTATCCGCCAGCACTCCACCGGGTATGGAAGCTACATAGACCAACATGGTATACCAGCCATAAAGTGACAATGCGGCCTCATTGTCCCAGCCATATCCGGGGTTGTCTGAAGTAATAGATGCTGTCAGGAACAACACAAACAGGGCACGCATCCCGTAATAGCTAAACCGTTCCCATAGTTCAGTTAGAAACAAAAAATAAAGGCCCACAGGGTGTCCAAAGAGCTGAGGGCCGTTCATGGCGTGTTGTGGATGGTTATGGTCTATGGTCTCCATGCAGTGGGCAGGTTAGCTCCTAAAATAGCACAAGTCCCTCACATTCGCAATTTCACCACCTCCCACACTCAAACTCTCACTCAAACCTCCACTCAATTCCCAGTTACAACATTTTTTTCGTTTATTGGAATTCCCAAGTTGAATTTTATGCGAATAGTAATCTTCGTTTGTTTGTTATTGGCACTCTGGTGCCCGGTGCAATCGCAGGAATTTTCCAGTGAGGTTGCCCGGCTTGCCATGGCGGATAGCACCTCTTTCACGAGTAGTGAAGATCCGGCATCAGGTACCACCCTGGCCAATGTACTTAGAGGTATCCTGGGACTGGCCATACTAATACTTATTGCCTATTTATTGAGCAACAATCGCAAGAAAATCGCCTGGAAAGTAGTTGGGGTGGGCCTGGTTATACAGCTGGTATTGGCTATTGGTGTGTTGCAGGTACCGTTTATTCGCGATTTCTTTGAGTTCGTAGGCAGTATATTCCTGATAATTCTGAATTCAACTACTGCCGGATCGGAGTTTTTATTTGGAGATTTTATTGATACTTCCAAGTTTGGGTACATTTTCGCACTCCAGGTACTACCTACTATTATATTCTTTTCTGCTATTACCAGCCTGTTGTTTTACCTGGGAGTTATCCAGGTGGTAGTAAAGTCATTGGCCTGGCTGCTTTCCAGGGCCATGAAAATCTCTGGCGCTGAAAGTTTGTCCGTGGCAGGAAACATTTTCCTGGGCCAAACCGAATCACCACTGTTAATAAAAGCCTATCTAAAGGATATGAACCCATCGGAAATGCTATTGGTGATGTCCGGTGGAATGGCAACCATGGCCGGCGGTGTGCTGGCGGCATATATCAGTTTTCTGGGAGGTGATGACCCTGTGCAAAGGTTGTTGTTCGCAAAGCATTTATTGGCAGCTTCGGTAATGGCAGCCCCCGGTGCGGTAGTTATGTCAAAAATCTTAATTCCCCAAACCATGGAAGTGGATAAAACCATTCAGGTAAGCAAGGACGATATCGGAAGTAACATTTTAGATGCTATTTCAAATGGAACCACCGACGGTTTGCGACTGGCAATAAATGTGGGTGCCATGCTACTGGTCTTTTTCGCATTTATTGCCCTGGGCAATCACCTGCTGGAGTCACTGGGTAGCTGGACCAATTTAAACCAGGTAGTGACAGAGCTATCTAATGGCCAATACCAAAAGTTGTCTTTCGAATTCCTGCTGGGGTACCTGTTTGCACCGGTGATGTGGGTTATTGGTATAGCCGCTGAAGACATAACCCTGGCAGGACGATTGCTGGGTGAAAAAATTGTACTCACCGAGTTCATTGGTTATGTAAGCCTGTCAGAACTGCGGAATGCCGGATCATTCACGCATCCCAAATCTATTATTATGGCTACCTATATGTTGTGTGGTTTTGCCAATGTGGCCTCCATTGGCATCCAAATTGGCGGGATTGGCTCTCTGGCTCCCAATCAGAGGGTATTGCTTTCCAAATTTGGTGTCAGAGCCCTACTGGCCGGTACCCTGGCTTCTCTGTTATCGGCTACGCTGGTGGGAATGATCGTGGGCTAAACAGCAGGAGTAATAGTTAGGACAAGTTTTCAGTCTTCAGTTCGCCAAATCTGCAGTCATCCGACCGGCTATGAGCTCCACACTGCCGCCTTCCCTGTATGCTTTCCCTGTATGCTCTTCCCTGTATGCTGTTGCTATATACTGTGGCTATCCAACTAGTTCCGCTTGTTCATTTCATCCCTGATCTTGGCTGCCTGTTCGTAATCTTCTTTGTTCAGAGCATCTTTGAGCAAGTCCTGAAGCTTTTCCGTGGTGAAGTTCTTTAATTCATCACCCGCGGCACTTTGTGAGGTGGACTGACCTTCTTTTTCTTCCAGTACCCCGCGTTCTTCGTCATTGGATTCGTCGGTTAGAATAATTCCCGCTTCGGACAGCACCGCTTCATAGGTGAAAATAGGCACCCCAAACCTGATACCGATAGCAATGGCATCGGAAGGTCTGGAGTCAATTTCAACCGTCTGGTGGGCATTGCTGCAAATCAATTTGGCAAAAAACACTCCTTCCTTCAGGTCTGAAATTAACACCTCGTTTACCTCAAATTTGAAATTGTGAGCAAATGACTTGAACAGATCATGGGTCATGGGACGGTTCGGAGTAATGCGCTCAATTTCGATGGCAATGGCCTGTGCCTCAAACATTCCAATTATGATCGGCAGCCGGCGATTACCACTGGATTCGCCTAATACCAAGGCAAACGACCCCGATTGAGACTGACTGGAGGACAATCCTAAGATTTCTAGTCTGATCTTATCCACGATAGTTTAGAACTGGTTAAAACTATTAAAAATTTAGCCATATATCATTGTTTCGCGGAATTAATTGCGGCAGTGAGCTTGGGCACTACCTCAAAGGCATCTCCCACAATTCCATAGTCAGCTGCCTTAAAAAATGGTGCTTCGGGATCTTTATTGATCACCACAATAACCTTGGATGAATTCACACCGGCTAAATGCTGAATAGCTCCTGAGATACCTATGGCTATATATAAACTTGGGCTTACTTTTATTCCTGTTTGGCCTACGTGCTCGTGATGCGGTCGCCACTCCATATCGGAAACCGGTTTGCTGCAACCGGTAGCTGCACCCAGTGCAGCGGCCAGATCTTCAATCAAATGCCAGTTTTCCGGGCCTTTAAGACCGCGGCCACCGGATACCACGATATCGGCTTCGGGCAGTAACACTTCCCCACTGGCACGATCTGTGGAAGTGATTTTAACTTTGAAATCTTCTTCGGAAATAGCCGGGTTGAATGTTTCCACCTGGGCAGGACCACCCTCACTACTGATTGGTACGGTATTTTTCTT
>JAUIKU010000352.1 GCA_030430675.1 Bacteroidia bacterium
GGTAAACCGCTTATCCAGTGCCAGCTTAGGGTTGATCCATTCATCCAGCAACAGCTGTACTTCGGGATCGTTTGTTTTGATGGATTGATCGCCGTTTAGTGCTCCAGGCTTAAAAACAATGGTATTAAAAAATGCTCCAAAGGTTTCATTGAAGGTTATATAAGGTACATCCCTCAGAATGTCTGCTATCTTTCTACCTCTTACTCCAATGGCCTGGTTGAGCTTTTTCCGGTATTCATCATAACGGGGATCCGACAGTATTCGGGGGATTGCTCTTTGCGGCAGGGTGGTAGCACACACTTCGGTCATTTTAACATCTTCCAATGCGGTACAGAAGGCAGAGAAGTCCGGATCGGCCTGGCGGTTGTAGAATTCCATCCAACCACATCGGGCTCCTGGCCAGGGCAATTCCTTTGATATGCCGGATAGGGCAATGCCGGGAACATCCTCAATAATTTCGGATAGGGCATAGGATTTGGTGTCATGATAGGTGATATTATTGTATATCTCGTCACTCACCAGGATAAGTTGATAGTCCCGTGCCAAACGGATCATACGCTGCAATGTCTCCAACGGATAAACCATGCCAGTAGGATTATCCGGGTTGATTATCAGTATTCCAATAATATTGGGGTTGTAACGTACCTGATTGTGAAGGTCCTCTATATCGGGATACCATTTGTTATCCGGATCCAATCTGTAGGTAAGCGGGGCGGAATTGGCATGAGCTGCTTCCGCTGAACTGTGAGTAGCATAGGCCGGTGAGGGCCCGATAATCCTTGAGCTTGAATGTAAAAACTGATAGAGTTTTGAAATGGCATCTCCCAGCCCGTTGAAAAACAGAATATCGTTTTCCGTGATCTGAGCACCCCCCCGGCTGTTGGTTCTTTCAGCCAGAAAACGCCGGGTTTCCGGAATCCCCTTAGAGTGACAGTATCCATAAGTATTGTCTTCATTTACCAGTTCGGTAATGATCGATTTAATCCAGGGGGGGATTTTGGCATGTTTTTGTATGGGATCACCGATGTTTTCATAGTAAACTGTGTGGCCCAGCCGGAGCAATTGGTCTGCTTTTTTTACGATGTTCCTGATCTCATATTCCAGTTGACCAGCTCCCTCAAAAAGTACTCGTTGTCTCATTTCTGTTATTAGCTTTCAATCAGTTTTTGCAAAGTATTTTGGTATTTATTGAAATTAAATTCACTAATAGTGTCTTTTAACTTGTTCCGTATTTCATCCGTACCCAGGTTACCGATACTGCCAAGATGGGTATGTTGCAGTTCTTTCACCGGATTGAAGCTTCCATCCGCAATGCTACCGGCTATCTTTTGATAGGCATCGCGAAAGGAAGTTCCTTTCAGTACCTCCCGGTTTACATTTTCCACACTGTAAATTTTGTCATACCTGGGATCGTCGATTGATGCGCTATTAACATCGACCTGACTGATAGTTGCAGCGATCAGTTCAACACAGTCCATGGTGTGATCAAGTGCCGGGAACAGAATTTCCTTGGTTAACTGCATATCACGGTGATACCCGCTGGGAAGGTTGGTGGTAACTCCCATCAATTGCTGTGGTAAAGTCTGCAAGTGATTGCAACGGGCCCGGATCAGCTCGAATACATCAGGATTTTTCTTATGGGGCATAATACTCGATCCGGTAGTGATGGAATCCGGAAAACTGAGAAACCCAAAATTCTGACTATTGTAGAGACATATGTCCATTGCCATTCTACTGATGGTATTAGATATCGCCGCTATTCCGAAAGCAACGGCTGTTTCGGTTTTCCCCCGTGACAATTGAGCAGCCACTGAATTAACATGCAGTTGATCAAAGCCCAGTAATTCGGTAGTGGTTCGACGGTTCAGGGGGAAGGAGTTTCCGTATCCGGCGGCAGATCCCAGGGGGTTTTGATTGACTACCTGATAAGCTGCTTTTAACAGTTTTAAATCGTCGACCAGAGTTTCGGCGTAGGCGCCAAACCACAATCCAAAGGAAGAGGGCATGGCGGCTTGCATGTGAGTATAGCCCGGGATAATCACATGTTTATACTTTTCACTCAATTCTAGCAAGACTTCTGTAAATGAAGCAATAGACACCGTTAGTTTTCGAACTTCCTCTCTGAGAAATAATTTGATGTCGACCAGTACCTGATCATTACGGGAACGGCCGCTGTGAATTTTTTTGCCAATGGCTCCCAGTTTTTCGGTGAGCATGAATTCTACCTGACTGTGAACATCTTCTACTGAATCATCAATAGTGAATTTTCCTTGTTCGATCAACCGGTAGATTCCCGACAGGGCATCCTGTAGTTGACGCCAATCGTCTTCTGAGATCAGCTCGATATCGCGGAGCATGGCTGCATGCGCCATTGAACCCAAAACATCAAATGGAGCCAGCAACAGATCCAACTCCTGGTCCATGCCGATAGTAAACTTTTCTATTTCCCCTGAAAGAGAGGAGTCTTTACCCCAAAGTTTCATAATTCTAAATCCTTTAACAGTTTTATATAGGTGTCGATACCATGCTTTATCTCTGACAGACAGATAAATTCATTGGCAGTATGGGAACGTGAAGACTTACCTGGCCCGATCTTGATACTGGTAAAAGGCATAAGCGCCTGGTCTGATAAGGTCGGTGATCCATAGCAGGTCAAGCCCATCTTTTCACCCTTTCTTACGATCGGGTGCTCAGGAGGTATGCGTGAGCTGTTCAACCTCAAGGATCGTGGTTTTACCTGTGCTCTCAGCTGATCCTCCAGCAATTCAACAATCTGCTGATTGCTGTAGTATTCATTGGTCCTTATGTCAACAACATACTCACAAGCTGCAGGAACCACGTTGTGTTGATGTCCAGCGTTTATTTGAGTAACCGTCATTTTCACCGG
>JAUIKU010000119.1 GCA_030430675.1 Bacteroidia bacterium
ATGGCCACTACCTTCTTCAATAGGTGCGGTAAATTCCAGTTCCAGTCCGTCTGATTTTGCCCGTACCGCCAGCATTTCAAAAGTTACCCGGTGGTTGTAAGTCATGCGCTGCAGGCCATACCAGCGGTCCTCCCCATCGCTCCAGTTGCCACTGGAACCTACTTCTCCAATATACAAGGCACCATCAGGTCCCCAGATCATACGGTTTACCCCTGCTTCCAGACCCTGTGAAAATCTGAAAACCGCTCCCTGATATTGATTGTTGATCTTTTCAATATATACCCGTTTTATTCCTCCATGGGTTACTTCTCCATGGATCATCTGTCCCTGGTAGGGTCCAACATTGATCGCGATGGGGGTAGAAGGGGAGTTGCCAATTTCATCCTGGGGCAGCCATACTACAGGCAGGGTTTCGGTCAATCCTTCCGTACCCGCAAAATCCACACTGCGAGATCCAAACCAGGCGCCATCCTGCAAATGCACGATTTTACTGCTCGGGAGCCAGTCGCCCTGGTTGTCAGCGATAAACAATTGGTCATCTACCCCGGTGCCAATCCCGTTGGGTGTTCTAAGGCCATGGGCCACAAATTCCATAGTGCCATCATCTTTTGAGATCCTGATGGCTTTCCCGCGATCCGGTATTTGGGGGTTGGCACTGGCACCTCCGGGCATGATGGCAGTGGCCAAGGTAGCGTAGAAGTAGCCGTCCTGGTACTCCAGTCCAAATGCAAACTCATGAAAATTTGCCGATACCATCCAGTCGTCACAGACGGTGCGGTATTCATCGATAATGCCGTCCCCGTCGTGATCAATTAATTTTGTAAGTTCCTGCTTTTGCAGTACATAGATTTCGTCATCTACCACTTTTAATCCCAACGGCTCTGCCAACCCGGTGGCAATACGGGTCACCTGGATGCTTTCAGGGTCATCACCCTGTACTCCCCGAAGCTTATAAACAGGTCCCAGGCTGTCCCAGGTACTGACCAGCAGCGAGCCGTCTGACATAAAATCCATGCCCCCGATACGTCCCTTGAAGTCGGAAGGCCGTGCCTGCGCCAGGTCGAAACTCGGGTGTACACCAGCCAGCTTGGACTGATCGCCGGGTATATTTCGTACCAGGAATCTTCTGGGTACATGGGGCACTGCCTCCTCAATTTGGCCACCGCTGTGAGTCAACAAATTAGCCGGTACTATTTCGTAGCCCTGGGAACCATGTGGCGCCCATTGCAGTGATACCAAGCCCCCGGCAGCTCCGTTGAAGTAAACCACCCGCAGGTCGTTCTTGCCGGCTTTCAAGATCACTTCACCGTCTTTGGCCTCGGGAGAATGATACCCCCCGTTGTCTATTACCAATCGGTCATTAATAAACAAATAGGCGCCGTCGTCACTGGCCAGCCTGAAATCCACATTCATATCCTGGTCCACCTGCAACGCCCCCTGGAATTGCACCAGAATATTGTTGTTGATAGGACCGAAATCCGCCTTGTCAGCTACGTGGACAGCACTGCTCACGCCGGACAAAATTGGTTTACCGGTAGCGATGATTTCAAAAGGATCTCCTTGCCCTTCGAACAGATAGATACTGGTGGCCAAACCCGGTATATCGGTATCCTCTGATATTGGATGATCCTGGCTGAGTGTCATGGGCACACTGGGAGTTCTCAGCATCATTTCATCCTCGGAGCTTACTTCTGCCTCGTTGTCCAGGGATAAGATGTAACGTACCATCTTTTCTGCATCCGGCTCGGTGAGGTCCGGGTGCGCGGTCATGGGTACTTCACCCCAATTGCCTGTACCACCCGCTATTATTTTAGCACTGAGCTGTCGAACCGAACCGTCCGTGGTAGGATATCGCTCCGCTATTTCCACATAGCTGGGACCCACTGTTCGCTCTGTTTCGTTGTGGCAGGTTTTACAGTCACTGTTTTCAATCAGGTTGGCCCCCATGCTCAAAACATCATCATCCATGGATTCATCACCGGTGTCCTCTTTCTCCGGGGCCTTTTTTGCAAAGTAACTCTCCAGGGTTGTAATGCCATTGCTCATTATAAGCGTTCCGACTATGGAATAGGTTTCCACTCCTCCGTAGGTGGAAGTTTCCTGGGATTCCACCTGAAAATCACCGGTGGTGCTGTAGGAAAACTCGTTGGGAAGGCTGTTCAGGGTTACCGCTAATGCCAGTTGCTGCCCGTCTTCAAGGCCATCGACCTGGAATTTGCGAATCATTCCGGGATGTTGCCCGTCGGTGCTGTATTCCGGGGTTTCACTCACAGTAATATGTTGATCCCCGTTTGTTATTTGGTAGTTCAGGGTAACCTGGTTATCCTGAAACCGGTGTCCTCCATAGTCGGGTCTAACCGTACTGGAGGTGCCTTCGCTAACCAGGTGCCAGACCGAACTGCTTAAGGGGTCGGTAAAATAAGCGGCACCTACAGTAGTAGGCTGGGGGCCGTGCCGGGTGGTGTACACCGCCCCGTCAAAATCAATACCGCCTTTCCAGGTTTTGTAAAGGCCGCAAAGCTGGGTGTCATAAGCACTCCAAAGGTCTTCATGCAGTGCTATTGAAATCATGCGGGGACGTTCATCAAGTACAGAACGGTAAACCCAGGGATCCCTGGGACGCTCCATTGCGGGCTGGCCGCAGCTGTTGAATAATAATACCAGCGCCCATGCCAGCGCTAATTTGTAGCCTGGGCTACAACCCCAGAATCTTTTTGTTAGTGGCTTCATCCATTCCTGCATCTGCGAAATCATCAAAGGCTTTTTCTGTCACTCTTATTATGTGATCCTCTATAAACAAGGCCCCTTCCTGAGCACCCTGTTCAGGATGTTTCAGGCAACACTCCCATTCCAAAACGGCCCAGCCATCAAAATCATATTGAGCCAGTTTACTGAAAATGGAGGCAAAATCGACTTGTCCATCTCCCAGGGAGCGAAACCGGCCGGCCCGTTCCAGCCATCCCTGATACCCTCCGTAGACGCCAACTCTCCCTGATGGGTTGAATTCAGCATCTTTTACATGAAACATTTTGATATGTTCATGATACAGGTCGATGTATTCCAGGTAGTCAAGCTGCTGCAAAACAAAATGACTGGGATCGTAAAGCAAATTGCAGCGGGGATGATTGCCCGTTGCCTCCAGGAACATCTCAAAGGTGATGCCATCATGGATGTCCTCCCCGGGATGTACCTCATAGCATACATCCACTCCAACTTCGTCAAACGCATTCAATATTGGTGTCCATCGGTCGGCCAGTTCCTTAAATCCCGTCTCCACAATACCAGCAGGCCTTTGAGGCCAGGGGTATACATAGGGCCACAGCAAGGCCCCGGAAAAGGTAGCGTGCGCGTTGAGTCCCATATGCTGACTGGCTTTTGCCGCACTCTTCAACTGGTTGACTGCCCATTCCGCGCGTGCCTGGGGATTTCCCTGCACGCTTTCAGGGGCAAACCCGTCGAACATAATATCGTAGGCGGGATGAGATGCTACCAGCTGGCCCTGCAGGTGGGAGGACAATTCAGTAATTTCCAGTCCACATTCCCTGACCTTGCCCTGAATCTCCTGGGCATAGGTTTTGCTTTCCCCGGCTTTTTCCAAATCGATTAGGCGGCCATCCCAACTGGGAATCTGCACGCCCAGATAGCCCAGGTCAGCGGCCCATTTACATATTGATTCCAGGCTGTTGAAGGGCGCTTCATCCCCCATAAATTGCGCTAAGAAAATAGCAGGTCCTTTTACAGTTTTCACTCTTTTAGTTTTATTGTTTAGTTCTTAATTTCGGTCTACAGTAATCAGCCATCGATCTACAGTCTTTAATCCTCAATCCTCAATCCTCAATTTTTAATTCTTAATTTTTAATCTCCAAAGGCCACCCATTTTTGCTCACTGGCACTGGCTGCCACCACGGTTTCGATAAATGCCATGCCTCTGACCCCATCATTCACGTCCGGAAAATCCGCATATATAGGATCGGGTGTTTCACCGTTAAGGGTGCTGCGCAGGGTGCGGGCAAAGTTGCGGTAGATGTTGGCAAATGCTTCCAGATACCCCTCGGGGTGACCGGCAGGGACCCGGGTGTGGGCCTGGGCACTTTCACACAGATCACCAACACCAGTGCGCAAAATACGTTGCCCGTCGTTGGTTTTGTGGATCAGTGTGTTTGGGCGCATTTGGTGCCATTCCAAACCACCGGTTTCCCCGTAGATTCTGATATTCAGACTGTTTTCTTCCCCCACACTGATCTGACTGCAGTGTAAAATACCCTTGGCTCCATTGTCGAAATGAAGCAATACGTTGCCGTCATCATCCAGTTTTCGTCCTTCCACAAAGGTGGTCAGGTCCGCACATAACTCCGTGATCTGGAGTCCACTGATATATTCTGCCAGGTTTTCCGCATGGGAACCTATGTCGCCCATGGACCCGGCAACTCCGGATTTCGAAGGGTCGGTTCTCCAGGCTGCCTGCTTTTGACCGGAGGCTTCCAGTAAAGTAGCCAGCCAGCCCTGGGGATATTCTACCACTATCTTTCTAATCTTGCCCAATTGACCCGACTTCACCATTTCACGGGCCTGCTTGACCATTGGATAGCCGGTATAGTTGTGGGTCAGGCCAAATAATAATCCGGTTTCCTCTACCACCGATCTCAGTTCCTTAGCTTCGGCCAGACTATAAGACAGGGGTTTGTCACAGACTACCGGGAAGCCGTTTTTCAGGGCCATGATGGCGGGAGGGACATGCACGTGGTTGGGGGTGACGATGGAGACAAAATCCATACGTTCCCCTGGTGGCAGGGTTTTTTCCTTTTCGATCATCTCCTGGTAGCTGTTGTAAGCCCTGTCTTCAGGTAAAAACAGGTCTTTCCCAGAAGCTTTGGATCTTTCGGCATTGGAGCTGAAGGCACCACATACCAGTTCAATTTCCCCGTCTAATGCTGCTGCCATGCGATGGACAGCTCCTATGAATGCACCCTGGCCGCCTCCGACCATTCCCATTCTCATTTTCCGATGATTGGACATGTTTGGTTTAGTTTTCTAGTTTGGTGAAGGACATTGATAAAAAGCAGGCAATAATATTAATAAGATTATCAATTAAATAATAGTCTAAAGCTAATTAAGAGCAAGAGTGTGTGACAACAGCATACAGCAGGAGTCCTGTCAACCTAAAATCCTGGTACGTTACTTAGTCTTTTGTCTTTTGGAAATTGTCACTTGCCCGTAAGGGCATGTTTGTTTTAAACAAATTATCCTCTATTTTAGCCAATCGACCAAAACAAATTGCTAATCATATGACTAACGCACAAAGACTTTTCTACGGAAGTTGTTTTGCCTTAATTACTACGGCATTGTCCTTTAGTATAAGGGCTGGTATCTTACCCCAATTGGGAGAAGAGCTGAGTTTATCGGCACAACAATTGGGATTTATTAACTCCATGTGGTTCTTTGGTTTTCCCATTTCAATGGTCATTGGGGGACTGATCTACCACCAGGTGGGTGGAAAGATAATCATGCAGTTTGCCTTCCTGGTTCATGCATTGGGTATCATTCTAACCATCTATGCCGGTAGTTATATGGTGCTACTGATCTCCACATTCTTTATCGGTCTTGGAAATGGTTGTACTGAAGCCGCCTGTAACCCCATGATCGCCGATACTTACAAGGGCGTCACCATGAGTAAAATGATGAACCGTTTTCACATGTGGTTCCCCGGTGGTATTGTAATTGGCAGTCTGGTATCGAAATTCATGACCGATGCCGGTATGAGCTGGCAAAGTCAGATTTGGGTAATTATGATTCCCACCCTGCTTTACGCCTATTTCTTCTTTGGTCAAAAGTGGCCCAAAGCCGCGGTGGCGGAGGCAGCCAGTATAAAAGGTAACTTCAAGGCCATGATTTCCCCTTTATTCCTGTTTATATTCTTTTGTATGGCATTGACCGCCATTTCGGAATTTGGCCCCCAACAATGGGTTGGCCTGATCTTATCTAAAAGTGGTGCACAGCCAATGATTATCCTGGCATTGGTTACCGGACTTATGGCAGTAGCACGTTATTTTGGAGGAGAAGCCGTGCATCGATTCAATACCACCGGAGTATTGCTGGGTTCTGCTGTACTGGCTACAATTGGCGTCTTCTTGTTCAGTACCCAAACCGGGGCCATGGCTTACGTGGCTGCGGTAGTGTATGCACTGGGTATAGCGTATTTCTGGCCCAATATGCTGGGTTTTGTGGCAGAGTATATTCCCAGGAGCGGTGCCCTGGGTTTGTCGCTGGTTGGCGCCATGGGTATGTTCTCTTCCTCCATATTCCAACCAATAATCGGAGGGTGGATCGATGATGACCGGGCGGAAGTGGCCGCACAGGGTTTTACCGGTGACGAGCTGGAACTACTGGCGGGCCAGGCGACCCTGGGAACCATGGTGTTATTTCCCTTAATATTAGTGGTTGCGTTTACCATACTTTATTTCTGGATGCGGAACCGCAAACCCAAAGAAGATGCATCCAGCGATGTAGAAATGGCATCGGCTTAAGAACAGCTGCAATGGAATAGCAACAGCATGCAGTGAATAGCATACAGTGAATAGCATACAGTGAATAGCATACAGCAACAGATAGAAAGAAGAAATCAAATATGAATGTAGCGCTTACCGCCCGACTCAGCCTGATGATGTTTGCCCAGTATTTCATTTGGGGATGCTGGGCCCCGACGCTGGGGAATTTTATGGGAACCGATCAGGTAAATATGGGGGAACTGATTCCGGTAGCCTACAGCCTGGGGCCGATCTGTGCCATCATTGCCCCGTTCTTCCTGGGGATGATCGCAGACCGGTTCTTCGATTCTGAAAAGGTTCTGGGGGTGTTGTGTCTGATTGGGGGAGCGGCCATGCTGGCCATGCCCGGGTATGCAGGCACTTCATTGTTTTTGCCCTTGCTCTTCCTGCATGCCTTGTGTTATTTTCCCACCCTGGGGTTGACTGCTTCCCTGGCCTTTCATCATATGACCAACCAGGAAAAGGAATTCCCGGTGGTAAGGGTATTTGGTACGGTCGGCTGGGTGGTAGCTGGATTCCTCATCGGCAAATTCCTGATGGCGGATTTCTCGGCCACGCCCCTTTATATTGGTGGTGCTGCTGCAGTTTTCCTGGGGTTGTATAGCTTTACCCTGCCGCTGACCCCTCCACCGGCCAAAGGGCAAAAGTCTTCCTGGCGGGAGATCCTGGGGGTCGATGCCCTGAAGGAACTGAAAACCCCCACTTTTATAGTGTTCCTGGTTTGTGCCATGTTAATATTCATCGCATTTGGTACTTACTTCCCCTATGCCCCGCGCTACCTGGCAGCTGTTGGGTTTAACAACCCCGCTTTTGAGATGGCTTTTGGCCAGGCTTCGGAGGTTATCTTTATGCTGCTGATCCCATTTTTCTTTGCCCGGCTGGGAGTAAAGTGGATGTTAATGCTGGGGATGCTGGCCTGGGTGGCCCGTTTTACCATCTTTGCCGGTGCGGCCATTTCCGGAACCTACTGGGTTATTATGATCGGCATACTGATCCATGGGATCTGTTACGACTTCTTCTTTGTTACTGGGCAGATTTATATCGATAAGAAAACGTCTCCTGCTATCAGGGGTCAGGCCCAGGGATTTTTGGTATTGCTGACCCAGGGGGTGGGCATGTTCTTAGGCGCCCAATTGTCCGGGGCCTTTGTGAATACCCTGGGAGAAGGAGGGACTTTGTCACCGGTTGACTGGCGGTTGTTCTGGGGCGTATTTGCGGCGGTTACCATGTTGTTCACATTGATCTTCTTCTTCTTATTTAAGGACGACACCAAAGAAAGTGTGGAACTTGAGGAGGCTATCGAAGCTAGTACGCCCCCTGCCTGATGGCTACTTTCAGGGCTTGTCTTCTGTGATGGCTTACAAGAAAGCTGCTCCAAATACCCCGGCACTATCGCCCAGCTTTGGTTTGACGATGATGGTCTCGAAATAGGTGTTAAAGATATGTTTCTCCAGGCTTTTTACACCCAGGGAGTACAATTCCTCAATGCTTCCTACTCCGCCTCCCAGCACTACCACATCGGGGTCCAGTACATTGATCACATTGGATAACCCCCGGCCAAAAAAATGGATCAGCCGCCCCATGGTGGCGGTGGCATGTTCATTAGAGCCTTCCCGGTATTCGGCGACGATTTGCTTCATCTTTTTCTTTTCACCGCTGATACCAGCGTAATATTTTTCCAGGGCAGGACCGGAGATTACCTGTTCGGTACATCCGATATCACCGCAGTAGCAGGGGCCGCCTGAGGCATCCAAAAAGGTATGCCCCCATTCGCCCCCAATGCCGTGGCGTCCATTGATCACCTGGTTATTGATCACCACACCTCCACCTACTCCGGTACCCATTATCACGCCGAACACTACCTTGGCATCGGGACACACATCAGGCACCACACCCATTCGTGTTTCGGCCAGGGCAAAGCAATTGGCATCATTGGCCATTTTTAAGGGTACCCCTAAAGCTTTTTGCAGATCATCGTACAACGGCTCCCCATTCAGGCAGGTAGTGTTGCTGTTTTTTAAGGTGCTACTGCGGGGATCCAACGAACCTGGTGTACCGATACCTATGGATTCCGGGGTTAACCCGGTATCCTGTTTCAGCATTTCCACCAGTTTGGAGATCTGTCCGATAATATGCCGGTATCCATGTTGTTGTTCGGTCGGAATACGGGTCCGGGCCAGAACCTTAAGCGATTTTTCTTCCAGAACAGCACCTTCCACCTTGGTGCCACCTAAATCAATGCCCCATAAATACGCCATAGATAAGTTGTTTACCAGAACCACACCACAATCAGTGCAGTGATCAACAAAAGGATGATTGCTAAGATACGATAATTTTGATACCAGGGAAGGCCTGCCAGTTCCCGGGTCTCTTGCCGGAATATATTACGGTTCCAGGTCATTTGTGCCACCTTTTCCGGAGCGGGAGGGGCTCCTAAATGACTGATCAGGATGTTCAGAAGTACACAGATTATAAACAGTGAAGGGACTTGCAGTAGAAAATGAATATTGGTGATTTCCGGGGCTATGTTGTTAATTTTTAGTAAGATAAAGGAAATCGACAGCAGGTATCCCAGGATCAGGCTGTAAAAGGCCCCATTGCCGTTAGCTCTTTTGTAGAAAAGTCCTACCATAAATACAGCTACAATAGGTGGACTGATATAGCCCAGCACCAGTTGCAGGTATTCCCATAATGAGGAGGCCACGGTCTCCACCATGGGACTCCACACTGCCGCCAGGACCACCAGTACCATTGTGGCTATCTGTCCGGAACGGACCAACCCGCGATTGGTAATGTTGCGATTAATCTTAGATACGAAGTCCATGGTGATAAGCGTGGAGGCAGAGTTCAGAGTTGCAGAAATGCTGGATGACATGGCAGCCAAAAGCCCTGCAATTACCAGTCCCAGCAGACCGGTGGGTAACAGTTTATAGATCAAAACCGGGTAGGTCATGTTCGGGCAGTCATTCAGGCTGGTACAGGTAGTTTGCGTTCCGTTGATCTCCACCTGATAATTTAAAAAGGAGACATCCAGGTCCGAGAACAGTACGATGGCCACTACTCCCGGAAGCACCATAAAGAACAATACCGGAAGTTTCAGCAAACCCGCGAACAGTGCTCCCCAACGTCCGTGATTGAGGTCTTTGGCGGACAGCACCCTTTGTACCATAAATTGATTATTTGCCCAAAAATAGAAACCCAAAAGCGGTACCCCTAATAACAGACCGGTCCATGGCAGTTGCGGATCATCCGCCGGTTTAACCAGGCTTAAGATCTCTTCCGGCGTTTTGGACATATCTCCGGCATCTCTCATGGCATTGAGGCTGTCAATCATGCCATTCCAGCCCCCGACTTCTTTAAAACAAAAATAAGTAAGTACCATACTTCCCAGTAACAAAAGCATGGCCTGGATTACCTCGGTATGAACCACCGAAGAGAGTCCGCCTGGTATGGTATAGGCGGCTGCCGCCAAAGCCAGCAGACTGATGATTACCCATGAGGGTACTCCGGGAAAGACGATCTTAAGGATCAGGTTACCCGCGTACAAGCCGCTGGCGGTATCGATAATAACGTTGCCGATTATGGTTACAGCGGAAAACAGATACCTGGAACGGGAATCAAACCGCCTTTCAATAAATTCCGGCATGGTATACACCTTTGATTTCAGGTAAAAGGGAAGGAAGAAAATGGCAAAAAACACCAGTACCACCGCTGCCATCCATTCGTAGTTGTAAACGGCCACATTGGTCTGATAGGCGTCTGAAGCCAGGCCAATAAGGGTGTTGCTACCTATGTTTGCCGCAAACAATGAAATGCCAACAATGGGCCAGATCATGTTTCTGCCAGCCAGGAAATAGTCTTCGGAACTTTCTCGTTTGCCCTTCCTGATCCCATACCAGATGATACCCACCAGGTAAAGAACGATGATGGTAAAATCGATGTAGTTTAGTCCTATTTGATCCATCGGCACCGGGAGATTGTTAGCGCCCGGGACATTATAGTAATTATTACCTGTAAATCATAGTTGCCAGGACCGTGGAGAAGCAAATAAAGTATATGAACTGAATATCAAACGTTTGCGAATCAGAAAAAAAGTTAAGCCCGATTTTATCGGAAAAGAAAAAACGTTTCCCGTATATATAACCAGGGACCTGCCGCTCGAATCCTGACATATATCAACTATTGTTATAATGAGTGCCCTGTTTTTTCTATTGGTTCCATGTTTGATTTGTATAAGACAACAATAACCAGCAATTATGAACCCGATTAAGATGAAGACTGTTGGACAAATTATTTCAGAAAACTTTTTGGCCGCTGACGTGCTTTACAATCACGGTATTGACCTTTTTAGCGATGAGACCAAAACACTGGCGGAAGCTTGTAAAAAGCAATCGCTGAATGTGCGCAGTATTGAGAAAGAGATCCGTGAAATGGAAGGGCACCGCACCCACCATTACGATAGGTGGGAACTCGACTATTTGATCGACTACATTTTAAACAATCACCACTACTTTGTTTGGGTAAACCTGCCGGTGATAAAAGAATATGCGCTTAAGGTGTCCCGTGCCAGAGGACTGGAATATCCGGAAACCATACAGGTCAACCGGCTGTTTAAGGAGCTGGCTTCAGATATGGAAAGCCATCTCAACAACCAGGAACACCATATATTTCCCTATATCAAACGATTGGTCTATGCCAAAAGAGATGGCAGAAAAATGGATACCGAAAACCTAAAAATGGCCGTAAAGACCATGAAGGCGGAATACCGGTGCTTCACTGCCAAAATAAATCTGATGGTATCCCTGTTAAAAGATACAGACATTGCCAATCGACCCGATACAACCGCCTCTGTGCTTTTGTACAAACTGAGATTGTTCAAGCACGATTTTTATCAACACGTACACTTGGAGAAAAATATCCTGTTTCCCAAGGCACTGCAGTTGGAGAAAGAAATTCGGGAATAATAAGTTAAAAGTGGTCGCGGCGGATTAGGCGCGGTGATTGGGAATTTTTGCCAATATCAAACTCGGTTAAACCCCAAACTGCACCAAATGATGATCCAGGTGCTTGTACATGCCCCATCCTTTTTCTTCCCTGGTCAACTCCCCAAAAAGTGCATGCTCGGTCTTTTGGCCCTCCAGTTCTTTAAACCTCGCCAGTGAATTTAGTAAATGCTGTTTCTCCCGCTGAAAGTCTTTAGTACCGGTCTGCAGATACTGTGGATGGGTTCTGGTACTTTTGGCATAGGGTTTAGGCCCTACTACCATTTTCTTGATATAACCCTTAAAAAGCTTCACCAGAAACGGGGTGTTCTTCAGAGGCTTGCCATTTGATACATCCAGCACCTCAGCACAATGTGACATCATTTGTGCCACATCCATTTTACCCCATTGCGGCTGGGATTCATCAGTTAGCTTCTCAACCCTTGACAGGGTATGGTCAAATACCGGTTGATCATATAAGGACCTTATCTCCATAGGGTCAGTTAGATAAGAACGCTGTATACATCCACACCAGTTTTTCCTGCTCCCTGATATAGTCACTCATTAAGGCATTGGTACCTTCATCCCCGGTGTCTCCTGACAACTCCAGTAATTCTCTCTGAATGGGAAGTATGGTGCTGTAGCTGTCCAGAATAGATTGAACACAGGCATTGCCATCACTTACATCTTTAGCCGGTTCAATTGCGGATTCCGACAGATAATCTTCATAGCTGTGCATGGGGGTATATCCCAGCGTCAACACCCGCTCGGCTATTTCGTCGATTTTAATGAACAGATCGTTGTAGAGCTCTTCAAATTTTGCATGTAGTTCAAAGAATTTTTCCCCCTTAATGTTCCAGTGAAATCCCCTGGTGTTGACATAAAACACCTGGTAGTTGGCCAATAATTGGTTGAGCTTATCAGCCAGAAGTTGTGAAGTTTGTGAATCGAGTCCTATTTGATTTAATGTAGCCATATGATTGTGTGATATATTTTATCAATAGTGTAAACGAAGTATTAGTTGTAATGGTTTTTCCAAAATTATGCGATCAGTTTTCTCATTGCCATCAGATAACCCAGATGGAGTCCTTCATGTACGTTGTTAAAAACAATGGCGTCTTCGATGCTGTTTAGTTCGACCCCATAAAGTGACTGGTAAGGTTGATATTCCCGAAACAATCCTCTGTGGTAATCTTCAATGAATATGTCTGCTGTGCTGATAGCCTTGTCTTTAAGTTCCGCAATTTCCTGGTCACTCCAGGGACCCTTGGGAGCAGTACCCCGACCGAATTGTTCCGCATAATGATCGGGAACGATCAAGGGTAGACCGGATAGTTTATAACACAGATTTTGTTGGGCTATGATTACATGTCCCAGGTTCCAGGCCATGTTATTTTTAAATCCTTCCGGTATTTGATTGAGTTGGCTATTATTGAATGGCGCTAGTAGTCCCAGCAGGTTTTTACGGCTCTGACGCAGCATGCTAAATTGGTACTCCATAGTAGTTGGGATTGATCTATTTGCCTAAATATAACAGCACAGGATAATTAATTGGCCGCTAACATCTATATTATTGAGAAAAATAGTGTTATGAAAAATCTATTAGTTTTTAGCTTAGTGGTTGCAACTATGTTTTTTAACCTAACACCTGCTTTCGCTCAGGAACTTCCCGGGCATGATGTGGTCACGGAAGGCATGATGTCCAACAATGACCAGGTCCCGGGAGTTTACACCGTAGAGACTGGCTTCAAGAGAGTGGTAGTGGTCAGGTTAAAATATCAACAGGACATTCTGGAGGGTTTGAAGGAAGCGGTGGAAAAAGAAAATATTCGCAACGGGGTGATCCTGGGAGCAATTGGGTCGGTGATCCGGTATCACCTTCACTCCGTCGACAATACTATTTTCCCCACCGAGAATGTCTTTTATGAGAAGAACGATGCCCTGGATATCACCGGCATGAACGGCTATATATTTGATGGCAGGGTTCATGCACACATGACCCTGACCGATGAGCATCAGGCCATAGGCGGTCATATAGAACCCCGGACCAAGGTGTTCACGTTTTGTATTATCACCATAGGTGAGTTTACGGATGGCACCAACCTTGAAAGACTCGACGATAAGACATGGAGATAAGCAACCATGTCCGCCTGCTGATTCTTTATTTTCTGGCCCTCGGCTGTCAGCGCCAGGCTGAACCTGTGGCCGGACAATTTCAAATTACTGACGCCAATTTGGTAATGGAACTGGTAAGCGACCAGATTCCCACGCCCATTGGACTGGCCATTGATGAGAATGATGCGCTTTATGTATTGGAGTCGCATACCCATACGCCACCTAAGGACTATCAGGGGCCTTCCTATGATCGGATCAGGAAGGGGATCGATCGAGACCAGGATGGTATCCCTGAAAAATGGATGATCTATGCCGATAGTATTGAAGATGGTATGAATCTGATATTTGGCCCTGAACAAACCTTGTTCCTAACCACCAAAAATGCGGTGTGGTCGTTTAGAGATTCGGACGGGGATGGTGTCAGCGACCGGCGAAACTTGTTGTTGGATATGTTCCAACCGGAATCCCCTTATGATCATGCCGCCATTTTGGGCTTGGCTGTTTCTCCTGATAACCAATGGCTGTTTGTCTCCCGGGGGAATACCGGCAGTAGCCACTGGATTATTGAAGGCACCGATGGTTCGAGAATCAGTGGCTACGGCGATGGAGGTAATGTGATGCGTTGCCGGCTGGACGGATCAGAGGTGGAAGAAATAGCCACCGGGTTCTGGAACCCTTTTGATATCAAATTTACTCATGATGGACGGTTGCTGCTTTCCGATAACGATCCGGATAGCCGGGGTCCTAATCGTTTGATAGAATTAGTTCCGGGAGGTGACTATGGCTACAAATCACTTTATGGGGGTAGTGGCTTGCATCCCTTTGTGGCCTGGAACGGTGAATTGCCAGGGACACTCCCATATGCCGCTCCACTGGGAGAAGCACCCTGTGCTTTATTGGATGGCGCTTTTACCGGACTGGGTACTGACTACCAAAATGCCGTGCTGGTAAACGTATGGGAGGAAAAGAAAATAGTGCGTATTCCACTGAGCTCTCAAGGGACATCGGTAACCGGAATACCGGAAGTATTGGTGCAGGGTGACAGCACCTTTCATCCGGTAGCTTTGGTAAGCAACAGCAGGGGAGAGGTGTACCTCACCGACTGGGTGATCAGGCAATATCCCAATCACGGCAAAGGAGAAATATGGCGGTTGCGGAACAAACAATTACCTGCTGAACCGGCAGCAATGTCGACAGCACACTATAGATTTGGCGACCGGGATTTGGATTTCAATCAGCAACTCCGGATTCTGGCCCAGGGAGATCCGTTCCAGAAATCCATGATCCGCCATAGCCTGGCCCGGGAGGATGATTTCGAATTATTGCATAAGCTACTGTCTCACCAGAACCGTGAATTGCGTTTACAGGGGCTGCTGGTATTTTACAGGAGAAAGGATTTACTGCCGAGTCAATTTTTAAAGCCCTTACTGGAGGATCCGGATCAGGAGGTCCGGCTAGCCACACTTTTTTACATTGGGTCACGCCGTGTTACCGGTATGCTTGAAAATGTTCAACAGTCTTTAAAACAGGGTTTTATAACTCCGGAACTATTTGAAGCGTATCTGGCGACGGTCCAAAACCTGCAGCCCGGATTTGTTCAGGGTTATGAAGAGAAGAAGGTAAAAGCCAACCAGTTAAAACGGGAGCTTCCTCCGAAGTTTATTGAACATATTGTGGTTGACGAGCAATTGGACCAAAACATCCGGGGACTGGCTTTACCATATTTGGACAACCTGTCACAACACGATGATCTGCTATTGGAGCTACTGAAAAGTGCCAGGAAGGAGTCATTTCAACTATCGATTTTGGATGCTATTCGCAGTATTAGTCATCAACTTCAACCAGAGAAGCTGGGCCGTGAACTTCTTTCGGTAGCAGTGAATATAAACAACAGCAACCGGGTAAGAGCCAACGCTTTGACGGTATTACCTGAATTATCACCTCC
>JAUIKU010000353.1 GCA_030430675.1 Bacteroidia bacterium
CGGTTTCTTGCCTTTAAACCGCTTTGAAATTGTGATATAGCCGGCTTTTTTAAGTTTATCCAGTTGTACACTTAAGTTACCTGCAGTAGCACCTGTTGCCTCCTGAAGGTATATGAATTCGGCAGACTCCAAACTAATTAAAGAGGACATTACTGCCAGTCTGAGTTGTGAGTGTAACAATGGGTCCAGCTGTTCAAACCGGTTCATTGCTCAGCCTTTCTCAGCATCATACCAGGAATAACATAACCTGCTATGAATCCCATTCCTGTTACCAAATATTGCAGATGAAAAGGGGTTAGAAAAACCAGTATTGCACTTACCCACAGCAATACGGCACCTATTATCATGGGTTTGTACCGCGAGAGCCAACCAGTTATATAAGTGCCTATGCCAGAGTAAATTAATATAACCGGATTCACTGCATAGTTTATTTGTTTCATAAATACCAGGGTGATTGCCATGGCAATAAATACCCCAATCCAAACCTGGCTGTACAGACGGTCAATGGGACCGGTAACTGTGGCTTTGGCACTAATCCGTTTAGAATGGATTACACTGATAATGGCTGCGGGAAATGTTATTACCCAGACCCAATACGGATCGTCGGTGGCAGTGAAGTTGATTAAGTAGTAAATACCAAAATTAGCCAGTGCCGCTACTACTCCCCAAAGCAGGAAATAGAAAGAACCACCTTTAGCTAAATTTCGCTTTGCATTTCCGATCATATCGGTGATGATTTGCAAGCTTTCCTGGTGTGATAGGTTTTTCTCCATGGTATAGTTTATTAATGTTCTTATCTTTAGTAACGGTAATAAGCATAAAATAGTTTATAATATAAAGTACTTTATCATATATTTTTAAACCTAAGATTTACACCATGAAACCTTTTACTCCATTTCTACTCTTATTGATTCTTAGTTGCGAATCACAGAAGAGATAGTGGCTAATGCTTTTGAGGTGGTAGCTGCGGGAGATTACGAACAAATAGGAAACTACATCGCCAGTGATTATTTGAGGCACAGTCAGGCTACTCCGGAAGTCCAGGTAACATCGCTTGAAGAGTTTAAGGAGTTTATCCGTCAGGACAGACTGGTTATGCCTGACCAGAAATTTGTGGTCAGGTATTTGGTGGCAGAGGGTGATATGGTCGCTTTCTACGCCACTTATACTGGTACTCAAACTGGTCAGATGGGACCATTTCCTCCATCGAATAAAACCGCCAATCTGGATTTTGCCGGAGTACACAGGATTGAAAATGGCAAGATTGCCGAGACCTGGATAACCTGGGATAATGTTACTATACTAACTCAATTGGGACATTTTCCTCCGGCAGTTGCTGAAGATAGGCAAAATGAGCAAGGAGATCCAAATTAAAGTATGTGGTAGAAGATGAAGTATATCATAGCCAGGTTAAATCCGGCATGTGCCAGTATGGATCCCAGGATCGACCCGCTTTTCACCCTGACATAAGAAAATAGCAAACAAACTATAAATAATAAGGCCATCCAGATCAATGCAGGAATTGGCAGTAGTTGCCAGTGTCCCTGATGGAATATCAGTCCAAAATGTGCCAGGTGTATAATGGAAAAAGCGGCACTGTCAATTTTTGAAGCAATGTCATGGCCCCACTGAAAGCTAAAGCAATGGTGCACCAGACCACGGTAAAACAGTTCTTCTCCAATGGGGCTAAATGTCATACTTATCACCGAATAGATCATGAAATATATCAGTCTGTCTTGTTGGCCAAACTCCTGAGGTAAATTGGAATAGGAGGTTGAAATGTAGACAAACCAATTACTTATAGCATTTCCATAAAGTACGACAGCTACCAGAAACATAATTAGACATCCGGCAGCCCCCAATAAGAAAGCGTATAACAGCCAGATAGGACGTTGTGCTGCTTTTATGCCCATGTGGTATCGCCCTGTTTTGGTAAGAAAAAGCCAGGGGGATAGCCACATGGTGAGGAAAATAATCGAAACCCACTGGTAGTTTCCGGTTTTGCTGGCGTAGAGCACCATGATGAAGCGGGGAATGCTCCACATAAGTATGATAAGAATACCCAACCGCCAGGTGGATTTTACCAGTCTGATCCAGAAGGGTTGAAAATCAGTTAACTTAACAGACAAAATCAGAAACCGTGGGAAATACCACTATATTAGAGCGTGAATTTTAGGCATAATTAGCCCTTGTCTTCAGATAGAATTAAATATATGAAAACATCATCGACAAACCCCTGGCACAGTGTAGAAATCGGTAAAAAGGCCCCGGATATTGTAAATGGAATAATTGAGATACCGAAAAATACCCGTGCCAAGTATGAACTGGATAAGGAATCCGGCCTTCTAAAAATGGACCGGGTAATTTATTCCTCGATGTATTATCCGGCCAACTACGGGTTTATCCCCCAGACTTATTGCGATGATAAGGATCCTTTGGATATACTGATCCTTTCCCAGATTGCAGTGGTGCCGCTTTGTATAGTTACCGCCAAGGTCATCGGCGTAATGCGCATGCTGGATGGAGGTGAACTGGATGATAAGGTGATTGCAGTGGCACAGAATGACATGAGTGTCAAGCATTACGATGACATTTCTCTTTTACCAAAGCATTTTTTGAGAGAGTTAAGGGCTTTTTTCGAAGACTATAAAAAGCTGGAGCATAAAACTGTGGAAGTTGAGGAGTTTCAGAGTGCGGAAATGGCACGACAGATTATTCAGAAAAGCATAGAAGATTATAAGTTATTGATTGCTTAGTACCACCATTGTTTATATAAAATATTGATTAACAATAGGTTAAATTTAACTGCTATATTTGGTATATAACGTTTTATAATTTACATTGGTCTCCCCACTTAA
>JAUIKU010000120.1 GCA_030430675.1 Bacteroidia bacterium
CCTGGGCCAAAGACAATAAGCAATACTCATTTTTCACCGATGGCACAGGGTTTCAGCAAAGTGATACGGAAGTTAGTTCAGCACCGGTGATAATTCTTGGTGATCCACCGGATATATCCGGTCAAAACATAGCATCTGAAAATGGAATAATTCCTTATCCTGCCGGACATGACTCAAAGAAAGTCAGTGGAATCTTATCGGTGGAGGGTGTTTTGTATGCCTGGGCCAGAAACCTGAATCCTCAGGGACAACCGGTGGGCACCGGAAGTACACTAAAGCTTTCGAGCGATCTTGGTGAAACCTGGGAATGGGCACCCTGGGGATGGCCGGAGATTGGCTATCCTTCATGGTTAAATGCGGGCAGGGAATACTCGGCGGCCAAAGATGACTTTGTCTATTTTATTGCGCCCGATGGATCGAGTGCCTATGCGGATTATCCCGATCTTATTATGGGAAGGGTACATAAGGATTCTATCTTAGATAAGACAAAGTACCGTTTTTACCGGGGACAGAGTGGTGATCAGGCGATATGGGGTTCGTACCAGGCACGTTCGCCGATATTTACTGACCCACATGGTTGTTTCAGGCCTGATATTGTTTACAACGAAGGCCTGGATCGTTATTTCTTGCTTATGAGTTCGCCATATGGATCGTGGGAATGGTGGTTCAATGACAATGCCGACAGACAGGCCCATCTGGGAATATTTGACGCACCCAACCCCTGGGGGCCCTGGACTACTGTTGCCTACATCCCCGAATGGGGGAAGCCGGAGAACCGGTTCGCTCCCCATATACCACCCAAATGGATCAGCGGCGATGGCCGGGAATTCTACTTGTTGTACTCCTGTATCCCAAACGGTCCTTATCAGTTCAATATCCAAAAATGTAAGCTTACCATTAAGGAATAAACAATTTTGCTTAGTAATTGAAATGATGCATTTAGCTGTTCATTCCAGTTTCCGGAAACTTCAAACTTATAAATCACAGGGAAATAAGCTATGAGTAAAAAATACAATTACAACCAGTTGATGAATGTAAAATATGATCACCATGAAGTGATCGATGTGCCAAAAATCATCAAGGAATGCGCAGATCAATGGTTTAATCAAACACTGACCAAAGTCAACAATAGTGTGGTAAGAATAGGAATCATTGAGGGTGATTACCATTGGCATAAACACGAAGATGATGATGAGTTTTTCTTTGTATTAAGCGGAAAACTATATGTTGATCTGGAGGATCAAACCATTGAGTTAAATCCGCACCAGGGAACTACCATCTCAAAAGGAGTCAGGCATCGGACCAGGGCACCTGAAAAGACCGTAATGCTTATGGTTGAAACAGATGCTATTGATCCGATCGGAAAAGAGGAGCCGTAGTATTTCACTTTCAGCGACCAGGCAGTCGATTAAGGGCAGGAACTACCAATCTATTTTGGATTCAAGTATCTTACTTTGGTCAAATGAGTGTTTCGATTACATTTATTATGCGCTCTAGAAAGGTGAATACATCAAAATCGGGACGATTGGTGGTGATGGCAATGCTGTACTCACCTACAGGATAATAAACCAAAAGAGATCGATGTGATTTGGTGCCGCCGTGGCCATACATGATGCGACCGTTCAGGTTATACTCCCAGGTGCCTAAGCCATACTTTGGATTCGCTTCGTCTACGAAGCTCATCGGGTTTACCAATTGCATTTCTTCCAAAGAACTACTTTGCAGTACTTCTCCCCCGTATAACAGGGTGCCCCAACGGGCCAGATCGCTGCTGGTGGATATTACAGATCCTGGTGCAGCTCCCAGTGACAGGTAGGCCTGCAAGGGCAAACCCTGGGCAATAAAATCGGTATATTCGCCAGTTCCAAAAGGATCATCCCAAATATGAGCCAGTTGGTTAGGATAGCTTTCCAGGTTGAAATAAGTGTTATTCAATCCCAGCCGTGTGAAAAAGCGATTTCGCAATTCAGCAGTGAGAGAGTTACCGGTCGCTTTCTGAATGATCATGCGCACGATCACATACCCGGTGTTGGAATAGGACCAACCGGTGCCTGGTTCAAAATAAGGATCCTCTACCAGTGTAGCCAGCACTTCTTCGGGAGTCCATTCCCTGCCTGGATCAGCCAGTAAGGCCGGCACATATCCCGGGTTTTCTGCATAATTGAATACTCCAGCACTGTGGTCGAGTAACTGACGGATTGTGGCCTTGTCATCAACCACATTTATGTTGTCCAGCCATTTCGAAATGGGGTCATCCAATGAAAATACCCCTTCTTCCTGTAGTTGCAACGCCAATGCGGCTACAAAGGTCTTGGTGATACTGGCAGCCACAAAGACCATGTCAGGAGATATGGCCACATCTTCGTGAGAGACGCCCCCCACACCGGTCCAACCGCCTCTTTCATTTGAATACACGGTTACCGCCATCCCGAAACTGGTAAAAGTACTGTTCTGGGTGGTGACCTCGTCATCGACCAACTGTTGCAGTTCCACCGCCGATTCAGAGAATTGAGGTATCGCGGGGACAGTTACATCGTCATCACTACAGGCCAACAACGTTGTCAGGCCCAAAATTGCGAGTTTCCTTAACTGGGTCATTTACTACTCCTTTCTTTGTTAAATTTTATAGGACCAAGTAAACCCAAATGGTTATTTTCCTCTACCGGAAATCTCCCAAAGGATACCAGATAGGTGCCATTTAAGGGTTGAATAGGTTATTTCCGGGGATTGAGTCGGAAGAATGAGGATATCATAGTTAGATTCGGGAAACAATACTGCTGACTTCTAACCAGACACGATCTGAACAAGGTCTATAATTGGGGTAGCCTAGCTCCTCATGGTATAGTGCTTCTCAACGATCTTTTGATGTTTGTTCTTTATAGGTGCTTTCAAAGATCCTGTCTGCATTACTGCTCTCGAAACCATCGCGTCGATGCTCCGGACGTATCGATTCCTTATCGAGACGCTGATAAGCAGGTAACGGCAACCTTTCTGCAAATTCCACATAGCTTCCCGCTATGTTTTGTTTGCCGTTAGCAAAGCTGGCTTCAACGATTTTGGCGACCGTGCTGCTTTGTTTAAGTAAACCATCTTTGCTCACCTTGATTTTTCCGCCTGAAGTATTAAGCCTGATTCCATTCGATTCCAGAAACTCATTGAAGGTTACTAATGTATTATATCCATTCGGTAATTCATGGACGCTAATCGTGTAGTGATTCAGGTAATACCTGTTAAATATTACCCAGGAAGCATATTCACTTACCTCGGCCAGGTCATTATAGTCTTCAACAGTTGGTAAATCCCAAAGTGAACCGTTAAGGAATTCACCAACTTTTTCGGGATCGTTAATCTCGAGGCGGTCGACGGGGTCTGAGTTGATATGGCCAGTATACTTCTTAATAATTTGTTGTTGTTGCTTTGGCAATTCTCCTACAATTAGTTCGCTTATGAATATCCTTGGGTATTTATTCGAAGGAGGGGAGTACCAAAAGGCATTTAAGTGCTTATCTTCAAAATAATAGTAATCCCTTTTTGAGTACCCATGATGAATGAATATCTTTTCAAGTGATGCTATACCAAGATTCGGAACGCCAAGGGTTCTAAAAGCAATATGATCATTTATGATATCACTTTTGTCTCTAATCAAACCACGTTCAATCATGGCATTGGAAATTCTGGCGACATCGGGCACCCTTTCCCTGTAAGGCTTAAACAGTGAATCCAGTATTTCTTCCAGTGCATTGTTGTTATCAAACTGCATCACACTTTCATTTATTGAAACAATTTGCCACTTGAGGTATTCAGAAAATGACTTAAGGGTATTTCTTCTTGTTTTACGAACCCTGAAGATTGAATACTTCCATTGGCTACAAGTTCAACCACCGCAGCTAATGAGGCGGCAGTGGTCCACGATATGGCCCTCCACATATTGCCGTTTATTTCCTTACGGTAAAACGCTTTGTAGTATTCACTTCTCATAAGTTTTGTATGTTTCCAGCCTTCAACTACCGCATAAACATAAACCACGTCTTCCTCAACCGGTGGCTTGGCGTTTTCTAATATGCTTCGTAGTATATCTTTATTGTCTTTTAAGATAAGCTCTTGAGTTAAGAACTTCATAAGTCTTCCATGTCCCGGATACCTTATCGATTTATAGTTTAAGGTATCCAGTTTGCCTTCGTAGGTCTCACACATGGTACCAAGTCCACCAGAGGTTAAAAATGCTTCAAACTCTTTCCCTTCGATGTTGATATATTCAACCCCCTCCAGTGAAGGGACCATTTTTCTTTTTCCATTGACAATAGCTTCCGCATCGTTTATATATTCATTAATGACACCTTCGGGAGACCAGGTAAATGAATAAGCCAGAAGTCCATTGGGATATTTGGGTAATGCACCTACTCTCAGCTCTATGTCTCTCAGCTTGGTAAATGAGTTAGCCAGATCTGCCCCAATGATTCCAATAATGCCAGGTGCAAGTCCGCATTGTGGTGCCATCACACCCTTACTGCTTTTACTGAGGTCTCGAATATAATTGGTAGTTTGTACGTCTTCTGTCAAATCAAAATAGTGTTTACCGGCCTGGTGTGTAAGACGAGCAATCTCCTTATTCAGGTAGAATGGGAGGGATGAAACTACTGCATCATTTTGGGTTATGAGCTCTGTTAATTGTTTTGTATCGGTTACGTCGATCTTTTTAAAGGTAAATGGCAGTTCGACGTCATAATAGGGTTGACCCTTATCAACCGCGGTTACCTGGTAATTGTGGCTAAGTAATATGCTGACCAGGGTTCCCACTTTACCGGTTCCCAGGGTTAGTATTTTTTTTATATGGTTCACTTTGTATAGTTTTCTTTTATGAAGTCCAGCCACGGAGATTCTTCCGTTCGAATATAAGGAAGCTTGATGGTTGGACAACCCGGTTCTCAGGGTATTCGCATGGTAAGTCCGGTATTTTGGTCAAGTGCAATCGCTTTACTTTGTTTCCCTGCTTTTATTGTATAGGGGGCCAGCACTTCTTTATGTGAGCCATTCATTGAGTATTCAGGCAGTTCCAAACTAACCAGACCCTCTTCAGATGACAAATGCCGACTGACCTCTTTTGCATTTCGGTCCAGTATTATTACCTCGACACCTTTAACGGGATTTTCCTTTTTGTCCACCACCTGTACATCCAATGTCCAGTATACTGAATAACTGTGGTCCTGATCCACTTTATCGATACCAAACTCGGTGTCCACAAAAATGTTAGAGCGAAATTCAATATCGCTGGCCACCGCATAATCGGACCAACCCATTCTAAATGGTTCGAAATCATTTTCGGCATTTGGGGATCGCACAATGGTATTATTGAATATTTTGGTGCGGTTCGCTGAACCATACCGGGAGGCTACCCATGCCACCGGTACGTTGGAGGTGATGTGATTGTCGAAGAACTGACCTCCAATGGTCCCGCCACCAATATAGAAAGCAGAAGTTTCATTCTTTTCTCCGATTGTCAGGTCATTTACATAAATATCATTTCCAAATATGTAGTTGTCTCCCCCACTCGCACTGTAAAAAACAGCCCATGCCATGGGTATATATTCGGGATACTCCGGATAATCCTTGCCGGTGATATGCATTTTGTTGTTATATACTTTATTGCCAAAACACCCCCTGGTAAGTGATCCCGGTTTAGCATTGTAATCTGCTAATCTTATGGCGGTAGTGCTAAATTCCTCATGTCCATACTCACAGGTAGGAGGGGAGGGCTCAATCCATATTTCATTATTAAATATTTCCATTCCCCTTCGGATGTAAACCTCAATTCCTGAACCGGTTTCAGGCTTAATGATGTTATCAAATATCAATGAACTATCACCCATGGCCATCACACTGTAGTGATTGGTTACCATCTGACGGTTGACAAATAGATTGTGATGGATTTTGGAATTATTTCCCTTGAACACCAGACACCCCTGCCCCCCGTAAAACTCAGAAAATGAAACTTCAGAGGGCAGGTCCCCCCTGAGATCGACTGCGTAAAACTCCGAACCATGGCGATTGATAATAAACGGATTATGAACATCAAATGTACAATTGGTAATAGTAGCTTGCGGAACATCCACGGCGGTGGTATTGATTCCCGATGATTCTATTTTTACATTGTCCAGAATAATATTTACGTTATCTGCGGTCGACTGAATGCCCCATGACATCACACCACGGGTGCCATTTTTAATTACTCCGTTCTTAATGGTTACCGTACCTTTTCCCTTTACCTGCGGAATGTTATGTATTGGTGTTCCCTCTGCTGCGTTTTTGGTATAATCGAAAAACGCGCTATGTGCTCGTTCATACAGGTGATCGTGGTGCCCCATAGGGTGGGTTTTATCCACTATGCCAATTCCCACATCCATGGCGGGCCTTATATCGATATGATCCACCAGGCAATCGTTGTCAGCCCTTATTTTTATCCGGTACTGTCCGGCTGGCAGGTTGTTGAGATGGGCCACCACGAACCCACCTCCCAGCCGCACCGATCGATTTTCAACAGGGCAGCTTACCAGGGTGGTATCCCTATAATCGGTAAGGCACCTGACCTCATTGCCGGCTTCATCTTCCACGAATACACTCACCTTCATATCCTGGTTGTCATGGTCTTTCAAATCCCTGGGGAAACGGCCCGTTACGCCACACATGGCATAGTAGGAGCGTCCGGCTACCGGCAGGTTGATGTATTTAGACCGGATCACATCACCCTTTTTTAACCGTAATATCTTGTTCCCGATAAATTCATGGACTTGCCTGGCGTTTTCAATTGTAGCTCCAGGAGCGTTAGAGATATCCCAATCCTTTAAGCCCTCTTCAAAACTATAATTAGGTATATGTTCATAGTTTCCGTCTGCAAATGTGATGGTATAACCGTTTAGGTCCAGTGTCACGTCTTTGCCCAAGAATATGGTGCTTCTTTCCGATGAGATATCCTGTGTCAACATGTAGGTGGTGCCAGGCTCTGCATAATTTCCTGGTTCACTTACCGGCAAAACATTATCTGTTAATACGCTATGGCCGTTATCAACATATTGTCCATATGTTGATTGGGTTATCATCAATATTGGCAATAATAATGTGTGTAGAGCGAAGACTTTCATAAAGAGAAGCATGATTTGACCTTTAAGCTTTAATTAACGTTACCACTTTGGTTGATAGTTTTTCTAAAGTACCCAATTACAAGAGGCATCATAAGGAACAGGGGTAAGATCCAAATGGCCCAATAGGAAAAATGCTCGAACCAATTATCCACTGAATAGATCTTCTTGTAGCTTCCGAAAATCTCAACCAGAAGATCCGTAGTATAGGGATCTATGGCATCGGGGTAGTATAAGTCTGCCATTTTGCTGTAAGGCGCTCTTACCAGTTCGGGATTTGCTTGAATTGCCGTGGTATCATGTGGAACAACAATACCATAGTCCGGATCAAGGACATAAGTCGCCGTGTCGTTCAGCTCTGCCCTAACCACAACATGTCGTCCTCCAATATCCATCAATTCTGCTTTCATGCCATTCTCCATTAGTATGCCCTTTACCACAATCGAATGAGCCGAACACAAGCCGGCGCCTCTTTCCAAATTCTTTTTATAATTACTGAATTCATAGCGTTCATAGCGCTTCGGATTTACAAATGAGGCGGAATACAACAGGTAGTTTTCCCAAACAGGCACCCGTAAGTTGTATTTATCAATGCCTTCCCGTTTCCAGTAGTGGGCAAAACCATCGTTAACTACTTTATTTATTCTGACAGCAAAATCTATATTGGATTCGCCCTCCCGTCTGTTCAACTGCTCTAATATTTCAGGATACTTAATGGTAATATCGTTAACCCGGTTCCTCAAAGTTTGTTCTTCGGTATAAATCTCAGGGTTTCTCATGGACTTAAAAAGACCTGAAATATTAATGGATAGTAATAATACTCCAATTGTAAAAAGTATGGATTTGAACATCTTCATGATTAGGTGTTAAGTATGTATTTATTAATTACGAACCACTCATTTTATTTCAGGGGCGTTGCCAGGTACCTTTCAATGTCGGTCCAATGCCTTAGCATTATCTTTCTTTTGAGTTTCAGTTGTTCCACCAGGTCTGGCCCCAGCAAAAAAGTGTCCTCGTACTCTGATGTTTTGGCATGCTGGATAAAATCCATCCCTCCGTTTTCCAGAATATCTATCAATTCCTGACTGTTATCCAACTCATCTCTCATTATTGCATTGAATCGCTGCAAATCCTGGTCCCCGGTCCAATCACCGGCTTTGCCGGGTCTATGCGGGCCGGATGCTATATTGCTCAGATTGCGTTCCCTGATCACCTGAGCTTCAGCAAAGTTGCCCGCACTCCTGATAAAGCTGCCGTATAAGCGTAAGCCAGTGGCTAAATTTTGAATCAGTTCGAATTCAGGTGCTTCATTGCCCACTTCTTCCAGCAAGTCAATCGCCATATTGAGTTTAGACAGGTAAGTCCCAACCGCTCCCTCCTTAATTGCTAAATGGGCTCCATGAATATCTGTATAGTCAGCTCTCGCCTCTTCACCGGAGGGGTTGAAGACATACGGCATAAAATGGCTTTCCTCTTCCTTGTTCAAAAGATGCGGAGAGAAGACCAAAGGCCTGGTTATATGTCTTGCGGACACACTCCAGTAGATGGCAGTAACGTTGCCCAATGCGGCCGACTTGTATTTATTGGCTGCGTCAAGCGCCAAAACAGCTTTTAAAAAGGTCTCAGAATAATTTTTTCCCGCCCATTCCAGGCAAACTTGTTGTAAAGCTTCTATTTCGTTTATTTCGCCTTCTCTTATCCCATTATTCAAATACTTCACGAACATTTCCAGAAACTTGCCAGTGGTATCCAATCGTTCAGATCCTCTGTCATAGTTTGGCCGGAAGCTTATAAAAATTGTATTGTTACTTTTATCTATAGAATTTATGCTCCGCAAAAAAGTCAATGGGTCCAACATCCCTTTAATCGGAAAGTAGTTAACCACCATACTATTTATAGCTTTTACTTTATCTGAGTTATGGCTTTGGTAATAGCAATTTTCCGGTAGATGATCATAGATGTCTTGTTTCTCCTCATCGGAAAACATCGAACCGGTTAGGTAAATAGAAATGTCATTTCCTGACTTCTTTGCTCCGTTCTGAAAAGAATTCATCAGCAGCGCCACACGTTCCCCGGTACTTTTGTGTTTGCAATGTGACGGTCCGTTAGGTCCCACATACTGCCAGTCCGACCAGCAAATCCCTGAACCAGCGTCATTTGTTTTAAAAAAGAATGTTTTGATCTCGGGTACATTTTCCAACAGTTCCGCTACCATGTTTTTATACATCTCCTGAGTTTGCGCCACACTGATACAGGGAGTGAATGCCGGTTGGTTGTTTCTTCTGGGATGATCCACCCTGGGCCCCAGCATGTTCGGGTATTTTTCAAAAAAGGCATCGGGTAAGAGGTTGGGTTCATAACTCCAGAAAGCCGCTTCCAACCCATTTTCTCGCAATATGCTAGCTTTTGCCAAAAGCAATTGCCTATTTTTTTTCACGAAGTCCGCCGGTATGAAAGGTGCTATTTTAGGGTCTGGAAAAAATTTGTATGGAGTAGGGTTTAAGCTGGCATATTCATACCAGAAATTCCTTCCCTCGGGAATTTCGTGGAAACTTTTATCGGCTAGAGTACTAATGTTGATGGCCACCCTTCCATACGGTTTTAATAGGTTGGCTTGTTTTGCTAATTCCCTGAACTCCACAAGGTCTGTAATAGAAGCATGAATGATAAAGACCCGTTCCTGGGCAGCTGTCTTATTGTCTCCAAACACCCTTTTTGCTCCGGAATAAAACCCGCCGGAGATTAAAAGGATCCCTACTGAAAGCGACGTTAGAATCAGTCTGAGAACTTTTGAATTGCTCATAGATTAACGAATAAATTTTTTATTACCATTTTTAATTTTCTTAACCACAAAGCACCCCAGCCCAGCATATGGTTTTGATGGCTCTCCGATTTCTGTATGGAGTCATTAAGCACCCATTGGTTACCCGTGGTATTATAGTATGTATCAGGAAAGTACTGTAACTGGTCCTTTCAATTAGGTGGAACCTGTGGTTTAAAAGCGGAGGAGGTTTGAAAGGATATTCAATAAGGAATATCCTTTCAGTGTATCTCCAAAAATCTTTTAATTATTCTGATACCCAGGGAGTTGTTCTTGTTTCGACCGTTTCCGGATGTGTCTTGAACGGGTCCGGATTGGCTTCCCACCAGAAACTTGTGGTTCTTGAGTCCATCCCTTCACCACCGATAGCATCCAGGGCCAACTTATACTGCTCACCGTTGATAAGTTGTTCTTCTCCGGGCCAGGGCATCCTGCGCGGCATGTTTCCGTTAAGTGGAGACAGCTCTTCACCCACAAGGATTCTTGGGTATCCGGTCCTCCTATGTTCGCACCATCCTTCGTGCTCCATTGGAAACAAGGCAATAATTTTCTGGTCAACTATTTGCTCTAACTTTTCTTCATCGGAACCAGATAATGTAACTACAGGGGCATTTTCCAGAAAATCATCGATCTCCTCTTGTGTAATCTCCTTTTCGGCAAGAAGTGCAGCAAGGTAAGCATCCATCTCTTCCTGCGATTGCCCGGCTTTAAAATAAGAAACTACCTCAGGCAGTTGAGGGACAGCATCTTCATACAGCTCCTTGGTATGCGCCATGGCTATTTCTATTCCCTTTTTATAATAAGCCTGGGCATCACCCGGTTTCAAACCAAACAAGGCAGCTTCTGCCAGGTTAAAATAAGTTTCGGAAGCCTTATACAAAGGAAATTCCTGTATTTGAACCCAAAGCAGGTCAGACCATCTGGATACCGTATTGTCGCCATAAGCATACCCCTCTTCAGGATTATCACCACTGAGCAAGGGCCTGCCTCTGTAGCCAAAGTAAGGAACGTCCTCATAGCCCGGTGTTTGTGGGAACCATGCAGTTACGGTATCAGCAAAAACCGGTAACCTGGGATCATCATTATTTTTCAATATGTCCAGAAAAGTTTTGGCTATGGGAGCTTTTTCAACGGTTGCTTTCCTTGAACGAAGGTCCACAAATCGACTATGTTCATGCTCTGGGAAATCATCGATGTTGTAAATGGAGGCATCGTCCTCTCTAGCGGTGATTAAATCACTCTCATCCAAATCTGCCAACTGTGTGCTGGCCATCTCCGGGTCGGCATAGCGCACACGCAAAGCAAGGCGGAGCCTCAGGGAGTTTCCGAATTTCTTCCATTTGTCCAAATTACCCTGGTATAAAATGTCAGCATCACCAAACGAAGGTTTGGAATCATCGATTTCTGCAACAGCCTCTTTGAGTTCAGTAAAGAAGTCAGCATAGATATCCCTTTGCTTGTCATATTGAGGTGTAGTAATCGCTTGATCCACAGGGAGACATGACTCAAAATAAGGCATATCACCATAGGTATCGGTGCATTTTGCAAATGCCCAAACCCTGAGGATTCTGGCAATGGCTTTTTTATTTATAAGGTCAGCGGCATTGTCGCGTGTTAAACAAATTTCAATAATATCGCTTAGATTACGGCCATAGTTGCTATAAACGCTGTTCCATACCCCATTTGATTCACCTGTGGCAAAGGGCCTGTTGGCTCCCGATACCGACATTCCTGCCCAGTTCCCGGTAGTGCCAAACCCATTTTCATAATTAACCACAGCGTCTACTAAAACTTTGGTAAACATCATATTTTCGTCAACAAGATCTTGTGTAATGAGACTTCTTGAAGTGTTCATCCTATCAAAATCATCAGTACATGAACTACTAACTAATAATATCAATGATACTGTAGCCAATATTTTTATAATTGATTTCATATTTCCTTTATTTGACTAATTAGAAAGATAGCTTAATGTTGAATCCAAAAGTACGCGTGGAAGGCACACCCAGTGATTCGATTCCAGAAGCACCACCTGAAGTGTTTGGAGCAGATTCAGGTGACACGCCCAGGTAGTCCATCTTGTTTTGGAGATAGGCAAGGTTCCGTCCGATTGCGGTTATGGACAGTCCGGTAAATGGCGTTTTGTTCAACAAAAATGAAGGTTCAAAGCTATAAGTTAACATAACCTCTCTCAAAGAGATATAGCTGCCATCTTCGACGAATTCTTCCCCAATTCCATCCCAGGCCCTGTATGCCCAGTAGCTCTGACCTGGCACCGCCTTGGTGTTTTTCTCGTATCCGATAACGTTATCGTTGTCATCTTTAATTTCAACAACGCCATCCAACACACCGGTATATGGCATCGGATCACCGATTTCAGAGCCTGCAGGAATATCATCTCCCTCAGAATACCTGGCTTTAGGCCTTCTTCCCTCCACCGTCCACGCTCCGGTTCCTTTCCTGGTCATTTCATATTTAGTTGCCGAAACAACATCACCACCCTGAACGAAATCGATGAGTACATTTAATGAGAAACGTCTATACGAGAAGGTGTTATTTAAACCTCCTATCCAATCTGGAGTTATATTTCCCAGTACAGACAATTCACTTTCACGAACATATCGACCAGCGTCATTTACTATTTTCTGGCCATCCGGAGCCCTTTGGTAGGCATATCCAACAATATTTCCATAGGCCGCGCCCACTCGTGCTTCGATATCACTTAGTGCCGGTTCCCCGGCATTTGAGATAATCTTATACGTCTGTATTTTGCCATCGAGAACATTTACCCTAGATTTATTCACTGCATAATTGAAATTGACATCCCAGCGGAAGCTTTCTGTACTAACAGGAACTAGCCCCAGGGTTACCTCAATTCCTTTGTTTTGAATCTCGCCCGCATTAATAACTTCAGAGCTATATCCTGAAGCAGTTGATACCGGTAAACTTAAAATTTGATTACTGGTTTTTGCATCGTAATAAGTAAGGCTCAGGTTGGCCCTGTTCTGAATAAAAGCAAGGTCGGCACCAAATTCAACCGATTCGGTCAACTCGTTTTTTAAATCCAATAAGGGAATTGTCCCGCTTTTTGATGCAAAGGGCAGTCCGTTAAACCCTGTGGCATAGAGCGAATAGCCGGCACGTGTAAGATAAGGGTCAGAATCGTTGCCTACCATTGCCCAGGAAGCTCTTATTTTTCCAAATGTTAGGATATTTTGATTCATTAAGAAAGCATCGGTAAATACAAAACTGGAACTTACCGAAGGATAAAAGAACGACTGGTTGTCAAGACCTAACGCCGAAGACCAATCATTGCGGCCTGTTATATCCAAAAACAGAAAATTCTGATAGGCTACCTGGCCGGTAAAGAACACCGATTGCATTTCCTTCTCATAAAGACTTGAGTTTGGCCGGATATCATTGAAATTTGAAATATCATAAACATTTGGTGACTTGAATTCTCTGGCGTCCCAGTACATCATATCGCTTCTGTAGGAACGAATACTGGCCCCCAAAACCCCGTTTACTGAAAATTTCTCTGAAATTGATCTGTTTGCGGTCAACATTGCGTCAGCATTCAGGTCTCTTGATCTACTTATTGACTGAGTCATTTGTCCCAGACGAGAGGCCGAGTTTTTGGAATTGGGATCTATCGGCCAACGATTCTCTTTTGTCTGACTGTAAAGGTCAATACCAACTCTACCCATCAAACTCAGCCAGTCATTGAATTTCAGTGTTGCCGAAGTAAGACCCACTACCCGATCCTTAATATCATTGTTTTTAATCTCATTGACCATGAAATAAGGATTATAATTTATACCTGGATACCGAATATTCACTTTAGTGGTTTCGTACTGATATTTCACAAAATCCATTGGTGTATTCCTTCCTATGTTGATTAGATTGTACATGGGATTTGAGCTGCTGTAGCCGGTAAGGGGCCGTTGATCACCTTCGGTACGGATATAATTTACCTTGCCTTCAAACGATAGCATGTTGTTGACCTCAGTGGACCCTCTGAAACTTACCGAGTTCTTAGCGATTTCATGATTTGGTGTAACACCGGTGGCCGTTATTCTTCCAATAGACAATCGCATGGAACTTTTGTCAGAGGATGAGGTTAAAGAAATATTATTAGATAAATTAATCCCGGTGTTAAAGAAATTACGGACATTATCCCTGGGTTGTGCGACATAAGGAATGGCTTCGGTTATAGGATTGTCCCACACACTTGATGGGATAGAACCATCTTCAGGCAACGTCCACCAATTGGGCATTTTAATACTGCCATCCAGTGGACCACCCCAGCTGTCCAACTGTCCATTTTCAGGCCAATTATAGTAGATCCCATCAAAAGTAAACCCTCCCCAACTGTAGTTGGCATAGCCTTCATCGTCGTAGCCGGTACCGAATTCATTTTGAAAATTTGGCACCAGGTACAACTTTTCAAACAATACTCCCGAATTGATTTCGACCCCAATACCCTTACCTTCTCTTTTGCCGGATTTGGTAGTGATCAGGATTACTCCGTTGGCACCCCGGGAACCGTAAAGTGCGGTCGCCGCAGAGCCTTTCAGTACATTCATGGATTCAACATCCTCCGGATTAATGTCTCCAATACCATCACCATAATCAATATCCGCGGAGGCTATTCCGCTAGTGGCATCACTGTTTGAGAAGTTCAGTATAGGCACCCCATCAACCACATAGAGTGGCTGATTGCTGCCGCTGATAGAGCTTTTTCCCCGGATGATCACATTAGTTGAACCTCCGGTCCCGGTCCCGGTCTTAGAAACCTGGACACCTGAGATTTTACCTGTCAGGTAACTTGCAAGATTGGTTTCCCTAAATGAGGAAAGGTCTTCCTGGTCGATCTTTTGTGTAGCATATCCAAGGGATTTTTTTTCCCTTTCAATACCGAAAGCCGTGACCACCACCTCTTCCAACTGGGCGGCATCCGGAACCATCTGCACATTTAGTTGATTTTGATTACCCACCTGGATTTCCTGGGTAATATATCCCACATAGGAGAATACCATGATGGCGTTTTCAGGCACCGACAACCTGTAAAATCCCTCCTGATCCGAAGTAGTGCCGTTGACTGTTCCTTTTATCAGAATGGTGGCGCCTGGGAGACCAGTATCATGTTCGTCGGTAACTCGACCCGAGATTTCAAAATCCTGCAGCACGATCTCGATATATTCATCCTTGTCCTTTTTCAAGAGTTTTCTCACGGTAATGTTATTGTTTACCTGCCTGAATTTCAGAGATGCTTTTTTAGAAATATCGAATTTCCCTTTTGTAAAAGAAGTCAAAACCTTAAACACGACTGCAATGACAGTGGCAGGAATTGATGAAGAATCAGAAAATTCCGGGCTATTTGAATTGAATGACATCGAACTTGAACTCTTGAAAGATCAAGTGGAACGGATGGGAGGAGATCTATTTAAAGATAAAAACATTGATGGGGTTGCTCAGGGTTAATTGCGACTGAGTTTTTTATTTGTCTTTTTTTCTGATTTGCCTTCGGCGACCCACTTTTTTAACGACAAAAAAGTGGGCAAAAAGTCGC
>JAUIKU010000121.1 GCA_030430675.1 Bacteroidia bacterium
GCAAGTCAAATGCCATGATCTTACCGCTCACCTCTGCTGAGATAATGGTTTCCACCGCCTCAAAGGTTCCGGTGGCATCATAGTTGTTTTCTTGAGGGTCACAGGCGGCCAGGCAGCCTAACACCAGGGAGATTGATAAAAATGATATCTTTTTCATCTTAAATTATTGGTTCCTGTCTGTGTCTGGTATTCATAAAGCGTCATGAGCAGTTGCATCTCATGCAACGCCATTTGTGTCTGGGCTTCATTTTCTCTTTCGGTGGCATCCAGCAGATCCAGCATGGAGCACATGCCATTGTCATATTTTATCTGATATCCTTCCCGAATGCTTTTGCTCAGATCTACTATTTCCCGGTCTTCTTGCAGGATAGCCTGTTGCTTATCGATATTCGATTGCAACCGGGCAGTTTGCAGGTTCAGATTGAACCGGAAGGTTTGCTCCTGCAACTCAATCTTTTGCAATGCCAGTTCACTCAAATACTTTTCATTGGAATTTCTATACCACCCGCTGATGTTCCAGGAGGTGCTGAGACCCACTACACCCAGAGAAGACACACTGCCGGAACCCAAACCGACTTCAGGATAGAGCACCACCCCTGCCCCCAGCAGCCCTACCTTGGGCATCAGGGCCACCCGACGCAAATCAGCCCGTGCCTCTGCCAGCTTGCGCTGGCTCTGGTACATCATCAGTTCAGGGCGCATGATCTGCTGCTCCCACACAGGATGAAAACCCATAGGTTTTTCAAACCGGGTTTGCCTACTGATTTCCGTTCCGGTCAACAGGGAAAGCATCCGGACATATCCTTTCCGCACATAGGCGGATTCCGTTTTCTGCTGATTGATTTTGAGCTGCTCCAGTTCAACCTCTTGCAGGTCCGTTTTGAAAGCCAGCCCGTTTTCCGTCAATTGTCTTACCCGCCGGGCATTGTTATCCAGCACTTTCTGGCGTTGTGCCAGCAAGGCCAGTTGTTGATCTACCATCAAGATGCCGAAATATAGCTGGTTTACCCTTGAACGCAATTCATACAGGGCTACCTCCAGCGAGGCCTTTTCCGATTCAGCAGCGGCAGCAATAATTTCCTTCTGAGTTTTGGTAGCGCCGCCGTCCCAAATGGTCTGGTTGATCTGGCCAATGCCGATCAGTTTAAAATCATCACCACCCTGGGCATTCTCGGGACTTACCGGTAAGCCTCCAAAAATATAGCCCGCAATGCCGGTCAAACTTACCTGTGGCAGGTAGTTCTTGCTGGCATTGCTGAGGGTATATTCACGGGACTTTTCGATCAGATCGTGCTGCCTTACCAGGGGATAATTGTTCAAAGCCAGGGCGTAGCAACTGTCCAGAGATAGGGATTGTGCCGCTAAAAGACCGGTGGAGGCGATACACAACACCATCAATGCGGTCAGTCGGAAGTTTGCTTTGACGATAGTGGTTTTCATGATACGTCTGACTTCAACATGGACCTTACCCAAACCGGAATCATTTTCTTGCGTTCCAGCATCATTTGATGGAACTCGTCCTGATCCGTCAACCCTGTCTGTATTAACACAGGTCTGGCCATAAAAGGATAAACCATCATGGATACAATATTTATCAGAAGCTGCAGGGAATTAGCCGCACCGGTGGCCGCCTTCAGCTGCTTCATAAAATAGGACTGATGCACCATTTCACCCAACCGTGTTTTGGCTATGAACTCAAAATTGTTTTTGCGGATCTCATTCAGCACAAAGGTCAGCAGGTCGGGATCCTCCAGCAGAAAGTCGATATAGGTATCCACCATGGCGACTATTTTCTGGTCGAGGCTGGTATGTTCATCAGAGAATATTGGTGCCAGCCTGCCCAGCAGCATCTGGATCTTTTCTAAGATCACCACTTCAAACAGGTTTTGCTTACTGCCAAAGTGGTAGTTGAGCAAGGCAATATTGGTCCCGGCGGATTCAGCTATTTCCCGGATAGAAGTGGAGCCATAACCATTTTGCAGAAAAAGCTTATGGGCAGCTTGCTTGATCTTTGCAGTACTGGAAGTACTATCTTCCTTTAGTTTTTTTTCCATCTATCCCCTACCAGCTGTTACAGGTTGAGGAAAATTAGCAATTATTCTTAATTAATCAAACGTTTAATTAAATCATTTGATTAATTTTTTGAATCCTCACATCCTAAGCACATCGGTATGCGCCGGACATATGGAGCATCAAACAAATTATCGGGCACATCACGGATCATGAAAGAATAAAAATGTTTCGGGCTTTCGAACTAAGCAGAAACATGGATGTGCAACTCTGGGGTTATGATCAGAATTTCCTTGTCAGCAACATTCGCTTTGAGGAATTATCCCTGTCACAATTAGTTGCTGATTTCGAAAATGTCCGGAAGGCATCTATAAGTTTTATTGGGTCTATCCAAAAGGCAACTGGAAGCAAAAGGATAGGCCAGGCAGTATGAGATCAGTCTTCAGGATTTTCTAAAAACGATCATTGGGCATGAGATTCATCACCTCAATATTATTAAAGAGCGGTATATCAATTCAACCTGATCTCTCCTCGTGAAAGCTGTACCTGTCCTTTCTTTTCCAGGTCCTTTAGTATCCTGGAAACCACCACCCGGGTGGTACCCAATTCATTGGCCAGCTTTTGGTGGGTGAGTTTCACCTTTTCATCACCCTGCCGGTGATGGTACTGAATAAGATAATTGTATAACCGCTCGTCTATATGCTTGAAACTGAGGTCGTTTATGGTATCCAACAACTCCGTATACCGGTTGAGGAAGGTCTGGATAATAAACTGGTTCCATTTGGGGAACCTGATCTGCCAGTCTCTTACCTTATCGGTAGGTATAAGCAGCAATTCAGATTCCCGTTGGGTAATGGCATGAACCTGACTCGTGATCTGGGCAAAACAAGCCACAATGGACATCATACAGGTTTGACCGTTAGAAATATAGTACAACAGTATTTCCCGGTCCAATTCATAGTCATTCCGATATACCCGAATTGATCCATCTAGTACCACAGGGATCACTTTCATATATTTCCCTGACTCAGCCAGCACTACCTGGCTTCCCACCGTGGCCACCTGACACTTACTTTTCAGTTCGTTGATCAACTCTTGTTCAAGAGGGAGTTCATTTATCTTCACAATTAAAAGTAGTTAAAACTATTCCTCCTGCATAACAGACTTGATTTTTGATACAACTTCCTCACTGATATCAGTTACCCCATGCACTTCGCGAGCATGCGTAACAGCCTGCTGCATGGCTTCTTCTTCGGTATTGGCTCTGATCACGCCTTCGCAATCAAATCCTACGTCTTTACAATAAATGACCTTTTTCATAATGGATTAAATTTTTGATTTATGGCATCTCAAATTTAAATGTATTTTGACCCGGAAAACGGTATCTTTTGATACATACAACCGACCTCGGCAGATAAATAACCCACCCGTTTTACATCAGCATTCATCGCTATATTTTTTCAAAAACCAGCCTGTAATGGTCCATAATCTCCTTTTCAAAGCATACCCTGTTTGGGCTTATCCTGAATATCGCCACCTGGTGCCGAAATTCTTTATCGGTAAAGAGCTTGGGAATAAGGGTTAGGTACAACCAATACTTGCGGAGATTAAAGCTTCTGAACTTCTTTCTCCATTGGCCTATGGTTTCGATATAGTCCAGCCGGCCACTACTTTGAGAAATCAGCTTAAAGTAAGGTTTGGCATTCCTGATTACCATTTCAGGTCCGTAAGGCAGCCAGGAACCGGGAAATTCCTTGATCATTAGTGCTAAAACATGAGAAGTTGATCCCTTTTCGGCATTAATATCAATGTCATGGAACTCGATCATGTTTTTACTAAATGTCATGGTCTGCATATAAAACCGGCCTCCAGCTGGTAGCAGGTGATATAGCGTTTCAAAAAAGTCGCTATAGATTTTCTCTTGCTTCCCGGCCTTCCATTCTTCAACGGAACAAAAGTGCTCCAGCCCCCCAATGCATACAATTGCATCAAATGTGCCGAAATCTTCCGGCTTTACAGTACGACAGTCTTTTACCACTACATCCATCCCGTTATCCTGACAGGCTTCTGCCTGCCCTTCTGATAAGGTCAGGCCGATGCTACTGGCGCCTCTGTTCTCCGTAATATATTTAGTGAAGGGACCCCATCCGCAAGCCATATCCAGTACTTTGCTTCCCTGTTTAATGTCCAGACTGTCTGCGATGAATTTATGTTTTTCTGCCTGAGCTTCTTCCAAAGACATTGAAAAATTTCCGTCATACTTGGCGCCGCTGAAATCACCGGTCTCGCCAATGCTTAAACGAAATATTTCGTCGATTGAAGTATATGTAAAATCCAAATCCTTTTTTCCGGCCATCTTTCATTTGTTTGCTACCTATAGTGACCCAAGGTAGGTAATTCAATTCGAATAAAATCATTTAGTCCAAATCAATACCACGGGCATACCATGTATAATATGTTTTCCTAATTACCGGCAGAAACATGCATTTATTACTAAATTTCCTTTTTTGAACCAGCAAATAGTGAGGTTCGATTTGTGTAACTACTAATAGGAAAATGAAATGAGTGTGAATATAAATTTGGCGGTGCTGATAGATGGTGATAACATACCATCTGCTAATGTGAAGGAGATGATGGAGGAGATCGCCAAGTATGGCAATCCCACCATAAAAAGAATTTATGGTGACTGGACTCGACCCGGTTTGAATAAATGGAAGAATTTGCTGTTAGAAAATGCCATAACACCTGTTCAACAATACGGTTATACTACCGGTAAGAACGCCACGGATTCGGCTATGATTATTGACGCAATGGACATACTCTACAGCGACAAAGTAAACGGCTTTTGTCTTGTTTCCAGCGACAGTGATTTTACCCGATTAGCTACCCGGCTAAGGGAAGCAGGTACGCAAGTTATTGGTATTGGAGAGAAGAAGACGCCTAACCCATTTATCGTCGCCTGTGATAAGTTCATTTACATAGAGATACTTAAGAAACAGACAGAAGATAAAGCGGACAGCAAAGTATCTCCGGAACCTACTGTCGATAAAATAACTGAAAAAGAAATAAGTCTTATCCGGACAACCATCAATGACCTGTCGGATGATGATGGTTGGGCTTTTCTGGGAGATGTAGGAAGTTTAATACAAAAAAAGCGGCCCAATTTTGACTCCAGGAATTATGGGTTTGAAAAACTGACGCCTCTGATCAAGTCGACCGGTAGATTTGATATCGAGCAGCGGGAAACGCCAAAAAGCAGGCATAAATTAATTTTTGTCAGAAATAGAAAAAGCAGATAGCAATTGCTAAATAAACGACCTGCCCCCCAAACAGCATCAATTACTGGGGTAGCGTCCACGGCTTGCGATATTCCGGGGTGATCAATCGGTTCGCCGCCTTATCTTTCCCAAAATTCTTCTTCTCATCATCCCAAACCAGCCGGCTACCGGTCCTTTGCGCAATATTGCCCATATGAGCGTATTGTGCCACCAACCTGCCATTCTCCACCGTACAGTTCGGTTCCTTCCTGGTCTTGATGCAATCCAGGAAGTTCTTGACGTGTTCTTCGCTGGAATTCCCGGCGGATTTTCCGGACATGGCCGCTGTTTTAGGCTGGTCCCCGGTCATCTCCGGGTAAACAACCCATTCACTGCGATCGGCTACCAGAGTACCATCGTTGCCGATAAATGCCAGTCCGTAAGGTTTCCCGTATGGTCCTGACTGGATGCCACCCAGGCTTTCCCAACTGATGGTCAGGTTATCCAGTTGATAATCAACATTGAGGGTATCGAAAGTTTCATGGGCGTGGTCGGGGTAGGAGAAATTGCCACCTGAGGCCGTTACCGCAGTTGGTGTAGTAGTTACATCTGCGGCCCACAATGCCATATCGATCAGGTGGACTCCCCAGTCGGTCATCAATCCTCCACCGTAATCCCAAAACATTCTCCAGGATCCGTGAAAACGTCCTTGGTTAAAGGTCCGCGCCGGAGCAGGCCCCAGCCACATGTCGAAATCGACACCCTGGGGCACCGGTGCATCGGGCACAGCCTTCTGTCCCACCCCATAATTAAAATGCGCCCAGATATTGATCTTGCGTAATTGTCCAATTTTCCCGGACCGGATATGCCCGATGGCTTCCTGCCAGTGCTTCCCACTGCGCTGCTGCTGGCCTACCGAAACCACCCGCTGGTAGCTACCGGCAGCATCTACCATTGCATCCAGCTCGGCCAGACTGTTGGCCATGGGTTTTTCCACATAGACATCTTTGCCAGCCTGACAGGCATAGACCGTCTGCAGGCAATGCCAGTGATCAGGAGTACCAATGATCACCGCATCCAGGTCTTTAAGTTCCAGCAGTTTTCTGAAATCCTTGAACGATTCCGGCTTGTTTTCCTGCAGTTCCATGATCTCAGCGCTGCGGTCATTGATCACGGTATCGTCAATATCACACAGGGCCACGCACTCCGTCTCCGGCTGCTGCAAGGCCTGTTCCAGTACCCGGAACCCCCGGCCCCGGGCACCGATAAGACCCAGGCGGATCTTTTCGCTGGCGGCGACATTTTTTTTCCGGGCTTTGATCAATGCGGGATTTAGCGTCAGCACGCCCAGCCCCATAGAGAACCTGCCGGCATCCTTCATAAATTTTCTTCTGGTGCTGTTCATTGGTGAAGGTAATAATTCAAACCATCGTTTTATTGCTCAATCAACCCCTGGGCTTCCAACCAACCCTCAGCTGCTTCTGACCAATTTTCATAGGTATCCCGGCTGCCCCTACCCAGGCCGAAGCCATGCCCCCCTTTTTCGAAAATGTGCATTTCCACAGGAATATCAAACTTTTTTAACGCTTTAAAGTATTCAAGGCTGTTTGCTGCCTTTACCGATTTGTCATCAGCAGCATGAACTAAAAATGCGGGCGGTGTTTCCGGAGTGACCAACACTTCATTGGAAAAGGCATCCACCACCGCCTTGTCCGGTTGGGGCCCCAGCAGGTTGCTTCTTGACCCCTGATGGGTTAACTCATCCTGCATCGAGATCACCGGGTAGACAAGAATGGAGAAGTCGGGTCTGGCACTTACGGATTCTGCAGGATATACAACTTCGTGAAATTTGGTAGCCGCAGTGGCCGCCAAATGCCCGCCGGCTGAGAAGCCTAAAACGCCTATCCCGGTGGGATCTACTCCCCAGTTACCGGCATGTTTGCGAACATACCTTACAGCCTGCTGCACATCCTGTAAGGGGCCAATGCTTTTGGTCTCCATAATTTGGTCCGACGGCAATCGATACTTTAAAACGAAGGCGGCAACTCCCAGAGAATTTAACCAACGAGCCACTTTATAGCCTTCCTTATCAATGGCCAAATGCCGGTATCCCCCTCCCGGGCAAATAATCACCGCGCTGCCACTGGATACCCTGGTCTCCGGCACAAAGACAGTTAAGGTTGGTACACTTACCCGTCTGACCCGGATTACCCGGCCCAGGGAGTCCTTTTCAGTTTCTTCAACATAAACGTTGTCTGTAATGGCATTGGGGGGTTGGTGGGGCCATAAATCAATAACCTCATGCTGCCCGTATACCAGCATCGGTAAATTGAGAATGACCAGTAGCGCTTTTCTCATTGTTTTAAAAGTAAGTATTATTGAATGCATGGAATAGATATATTTCCAATATTTAGGCATGAAACTAACGCCTACCCTGCTTGTTTCCACCATAGTATCCGCACTGGGTGGATTTCTTTTTGGATTTGATACCGCAGTAATCTCCGGAACTACCGGTGACCTGCAGATCGTATTTGACCTAACCAGCAACAGCCTGGGATTTACCGTTTCCAGCGCCATCATCGGTACCTTTGTGGGTGCCTGGCTGGTAGGCCGGCCGGCTGACCGCTACGGGCGTCGTACCATACTGTATCTACTGGCATTCTTTTACCTGGTCTCAGCCCTGGGCAGTGCCCTGGCCTGGAACTGGATTTCCTTTTTGCTGTTCAGGTTCCTGGGGGGACTGGCAGTGGGAGGTGCCTCTGTGGTCTCCCCTACCTACATTGCGGAGATCTCTCCGGCAGCTTATCGGGGCCGGCTGGTAGCCATCACCCAGGTCAACGTGGTGTTTGGCATGCTGATCGCCTATTTGTCAAACTACTACATCGCATCGGCCTTCACCATGGATACCTGGCGTTGGATGCTGGGGGCGGAAGCCATTCCTGCAGCTTTGTTCCTGGCACTGCTTTTCTTTATCCCACGCAGCCCCCGCTGGCTGATGTCACGAAAGCATGAAGTGGAAGCCAGGACGGTATTGTCCCGGTGCGGCGCTTCCGATATTGACAGGGAAATCAAAGAAATACAAACCTCACTGGACCTGGAGCATCACAGTAAAGACGAGCCGTTTTTCAGCAAAGCCTACCGGTTCCCCATCTTGCTGGCCATCGCCATTGCGGCCTTCAACCAATTGTCAGGGATCAATGCGGTGCTGTATTACGCCCCGCATATATTTAAGATGGCTGGGGCCGGGGCCGGAAGTTCACTGCTGCAATCAATAGCCGTGGGCGGCACCCTGTTCGTGTTTACCCTCTTGGCGCTGCCGGTGATTGACCGGTTTGGCAGAAGAACGCTGATGCTGGCCGGGTCTATTGGCTATATACTCTCGCTGGCCTCTTGTGCCATAGTGTTTTACCAATACGGAACGGAATTCGACAGCACCGGAGGTACCATTATACTGGTGAGCATCCTGGTATTTATAGCATCACACGCCTTTGGACAGGGCACGGTGATCTGGGTGTTTCTCAGTGAGATCTTTCCCAACCGGGTACGGGCCCGGGGGCAGGCTCTGGGCAGTTTCACCCATTGGTTTATGGCTTTTGTGATCTCCTGGACCTTCCCCATTATCGCCGAAATATCCGGCGGTCATATTTTCACCTTTTACGCCATTTGTATGGTGGGACAGCTTATTTGGGTAATCAGGGTAATGCCTGAGACCAAGGGGATCACGCTGGAAGAGATCCAGAAGAAGTTTGGGATCAGATAGGCAGCAACAGCATACAGCTCCGATAGATATCGGAGGAGCATACAGGTGTTGTGTTGGGTTGTATGACTTCGCGCACACTCACACTTCAAACTCATAACCACAATCCCCTGTATGCCCTACCTTGTATGCTCTTTCCTGTTTTTACTGACCAAACTCAATCTCACCACTGACAAAACTCTTCCCTAAAGTCTTGATTGCTGCGGAAATTATGGCAAAACAGTTACATCATGATACACGCACATACCTCCCGATTCGAAAACCGCCAGGATTATCTTCCAAAAAGTACCACCAAAATCAAGTTGTCACCCAGGTGGAAAGCCAAACTTAAGGAGTTCAACCAGTATATCATCGAGAATAAGAAAATCCGCAAAAGAAGGGAACATGCTAAAACCCTGCTTTACAATGCCATAGGATTGAGTATCAGCCTGTTGATTGTGCTGGCGGCTTTTGAATGGAAATTCTACGATCAAAACGACATGGTTTCACTGGGCAGTCTCAGTGCCGAGTTTGAAGAAATTCTGGACATACCGGTAACCGAACAGCCGCCACCTCCAGCTCCCAAAATGCAGGCAGTAAATATTCTGGAGGTACCGGATGTGGAAGAAATCGAGGAAGAACTGGATATTGTGTTGGATGTGGAAGTAACGGAAGAAACCGAATTGGCAGACGTGGTTTATGAACCCAGTGATTACGGAGAGGAAGAAGAGGAAGCAGATGAAGTATTTATGTTTGTGGAGCAAGCCCCCCAACCTCAGGGAGGAATGAAAAGCTTTTATGACTACATAGCCCAACACATGGAATACCCCACTATGGCCAGGAGAATGCTTATCGAGGGAAAGGTCTATATTCAGTTTATCATCAACAAAGACGGAAGCCTAACTGACTTTGAAGTTTTGAAAGGCATTGGGGGCGGTTGTGATGAAGAAGCCATCAGGGTGCTGAAGGAAAGCCCAAAATGGGAGCCTGGCAGACAAAGGGGCCGTCCGGTGAAGGTGAAAATGGCACTGCCCATTGTGTTCCAGCTGGAGTAATAGTTACGCTTCGGTTGAAGGGGATGAAACCACGCGGTACCTGTCTTTTTAATAGCCTGAAAATAGTAATTTTAATGCATCATGAAATGGACGCTGTACCTGGGTAAAGTAGCTGGCATACGCATGTTCCTCCACTGGACCTTTATAATCCTGGTGGTATGGATATTCCTGATGCATTTCCGGGAGAGCCAGTCCATCCGGGACGGCTTGCTGGGCGTGGGGTTTATCATCGTCATTTTTGTTTGTGTGATCCTGCATGAATTTGGTCATGCCCTTACTGCCAGGAAGTTCAATATCGGCACCAAAAGCATTACCATATTGCCAATCGGTGGGGTAGCCAGCATCGAGCGGATGCCGGATAAACCGTCCCAGGAACTATTGGTAGCCATTATGGGACCAGCAGTTAATGTGGTAATTGCCCTGGTACTGTACCTATTTCTGAACGCTTCCGGAAACATACCCGATCTGGCAGCATTACAGGAAACCCAGGCCACGCTAAACCTGGGAGACTATTTCTTATTCAACCTGATGGTGGTAAATATCGCACTGGTGGCTTTCAATATGATCCCGGCTTTTCCCATGGACGGTGGGCGGGTGTTGCGGGCCTTGCTGAGTTACGGTATGGACCGGTCGAAAGCTACTAACATAGCGGCCCGTGTGGGCCAGTTTTTGGCCATTCTGTTCGTTTTTGCAGGGTTTTACACCAATTTCTGGCTGGTATTTATCGGTATATTTATTTTCCTGGGGGCAGGAGGCGAAGCTACCTACGAAGCCACCAAAAGCATTCTTTCCGGTTACCGGGTAAGGGATGTGCTGATGACCAAATATACGCTGCTGGCACCCGGAGATACCCTAAGCCAGGCGGTGAAAGCGCTGCTGGACGGTCAGGAAAAAGAGTTCCTGGTGGGGGACCCTGAAACCATAACCGGAGTGCTTACCCGCGACAGTATCATTAAAGGACTGAACGAACTGGGCCAGGAAGCCCCGGTATCGAAGGTGATGCGTCAGAACATCTTTACACTTCATCCCGATATGGAATTGCAGGAGGTATATCACCAGATGATGACCAATGGCTGCTCGGTGGGACCGGTTTATGAAGGCTCGCATTTAGTGGGAATTGTGGACCGGGAAAACATTCACGAACTGGTACTGGTCAACAAAGCCCTGGCCAAGTAACCCGGGATTTTCGCAATTGTTACTTAAAAAATACTTCAGAATCTCATTTGAGGGGTTATCTTTGCAACCTGAAACTGGTTCCGTAGCTCAACTGGATAGAGCAACTGCCTTCTAAGCAGTAGGTTCGGGGTTCGAGTCCCTGCGGAATCACAATTGAACTTTTGTAACGCATTGATTAACAGTAGTAGTGAATGATTGGATTCAACCAATCCAGGTACATTGCTTCTTTTTCTTTGTTCATCAGTCGGTTCAAATTCAGAATCCATCTTGCAATCGATAGCAAGCTTCGTAGTTGTGATCTGATCTCTTTAAGGGAAAGGATGTGGCTAATGGCTCGGTGTATCAAGTCGAGCAATGATAATTCAGAAAAGACCAAGATCCCGGTTCAGTTTGAAATTACCCAGCAAACGAGAGGATCAGTAGAATCCTGGATCAATGAAGCTCACCTCTGTTTCAATGACTACCTATTTAAAAGCAGGTTGAGAGATTCGCCCCACATTTCAAAAAGACAGTATTCAAGAATAGTGAAATTTTGGGTATCCCAAATAGGTCTTGATCCTGCTTTTTATGGGACCCATTCACTAAGGAGAACCAAGGCAACATTGATCTATCGTAGAACTAAGAATCTAAGAGCGGTACAATTATTACTAGGGCATAAAAGCCTTGAAAGTACTGTTAGATATCTTGGTATTGGAGGAGATGATGCATTGGAATTGGCAGAACAAACGGAGGCTTGAAAGCCTCCTTTGGGAAGAAGAGATGATAGTCAAGTTCATACCAAAAGCAGCCGGTCATTACTGTAAGGTCAGCAAATATCCAGGTTTTTAGCACTTTTCATTACCCTGAAAAATAAGAATTGGAACGGTGCTTCAGATTCTCAAAACTTGGTGCATCGCCAAGGCTGTTTAGTGTTTCTGTTTGCACTTTTATAGATCACTGCACCTTCATTACCCTTTTAGCTTCCAACTCAAGGTTGATATAAGGTTCTCCTTCTACAGTTACACCGGCGAATTGAATGGTCCCTCCTTCAAACTCTCCTGGGGATTCGTATAATTCACTCACAGCGTCTCCACTGTCATAGCCCACACATAGCCCATCACCGGAGAGGGTAAATTTAGCGGGTTGTGTTTTCATAGGTCCTTCAGCCACCACTGCATCATCGATGTATAATTTGGTATTACCCATAGATTCCCCATAGTCACCGGTGCTTTCCCGGGTGAATTCCATGCCTAATGTGTAGGACCCCGGGGACAAAGTACGGTTGGAAACAAAAACCTGTTCCGGTTTAATTCCCAGGAAGTTGTAGACATAATAAAGTTTTCTGTCCTTGATGAACAGGCTGTGACCGCCAAACCTAGATCCATGAGCAAAAATTACACCTTCGGCATTGGCATTCTCAATGGTTACATTGGCCAGGATTTTATAGTTCCGGCCCCTGATATTGACTGCTACTCCTTCAGGTACAGGCGCTGTGTTTGGATAATAAACATACCGATCCCGTGGTGGTTCTTGTGTAGGTCGTTCAATAGTTAATATCTCAGCGGCGCTACGATCATCCAAAGGCAAAACCTTGTTCTTTTCTGCTTCATCAAACCAGGCATCAATAAGTTCTTGTAATTTCTCAGGATTCTCTTCCGCCAGGTTATTCGTTTCGGAGCGGTCATTCCTTAGGTCATAAAGCTCCCAAACATCTTCATCAAAATGACCTTTTCCACTAATAGGTGAATGTACAGCTGCTGCTTTCCAACCATCCTTCCAGATTCCTCTTGTACCTAGCATACTGAAATACTGTATCTCTTTTCGAGTAGGTGCATCAGGCTCAGCATCGAAGGAATAAACCATAGAAACTCCTGATAGTGGTGTCTGCTTAACACCGTTATACACTCCAGGCATTTCTATGCCACAAGCTTGCAGCAGTGTAGGCACTATGTCCACTGAATGATGATACTGGTGACGAAGTTCACCCCTGGCTTGTATGCCTTTTGGCCATGAAATGACCAGAGGATCGTTAGTGCCTCCGGCATACTGGGAATATCGCTTGAACATCTTAAAAGGCGCTGAGAAAGCTGCTGCCCAGCCAGTCGGAAAATGATTATAGGTATCCGGTCCCCCCAATACTTCCAGATACTTCATATTCTCAGCAAGCTCATCCGGATAGCCGTTAAAGAATTTATTTTCATTTACAGAACCATTGGGGCTTCCTTCTCCCGACGCGCCATTATCTGCTGCATAAAGTACAATAGTGTTTTCCAACTGATCCGTCTCCTCCAAGTAATCAATTATTCTTCCGACCTGTACATCAGTATACTCTGAAAAACCGGCATATACTTCAGCCATTCTTGAAAACAATCTTTTTTCATCATCATTGAGCTCTTCCCAAGGACGTACATAGTCGGCGGGATTGGCCATATCCTCAGGTATTGGGTTGAAGTCTGCCATTTCCGTATTTTCCGGAATGATGCCTTTATCCTTCATTCGACCCACTACCCAATGTCTGTAAGCATCATAGCCATCATCAAATTTCCCCTTATACTTATCAGCGTATTCTTTCGGTGAATGGTGCGGCGCATGATTAGCTCCGGGATTAAACCACATATACCAGGGTTTCGATGGATTAGTTGCGTTTTGATTGCGCAGCATCTCTAATGCTTTATCTGCAAGGTCCTTGGATAGATGGTAGCCGTCTTCCGGGCCGTATGGTGGCTCTATAAAATGATTGTCTTCTACCAGGTCCGGATACCAGTTATTGGTTTCACCACCAAGGAAACCATAGAAACGATCAAATCCTATTTGAGTCGGCCATTCCGAACGACTACCTCCTGGAGCAATATCCTGTTCTGGGACATTGTGGTTCTTTCCAATCCAAAAAGTACTCCACCCGTTGTCCCTCAAAATCTGCGCAAAAGGGGCACAATCATCTGGTACTCTGCCATTGGATCCAGGAAATCCATCAGCTGTTTCCGTGATGGAAGCCATTCCATTCAGATGATGGTTCCTGCCAGTCAATATTGTGGATCGCGTGGGTGAACACAACGCTGTGGTATGCCACTGAGTGTATGTAAGCCCGTTGGCTGCCAGTCGATCCAAAGTAGGCATATTAATACGACCACCATAGGGAGACCAGGCACCTAACCCGGTGTCATCATAAAGAATAAACAAAATATTTGGCGCACCAACAGGCGCACTTTTGGGGGTATATGCTGACCAGTCTGATTTTGAATCACGAATATCCAGGTTAATGACTCCCTGGAATGTGTCATCAGCTGTTTCAGTATCAGAATCGGATTCCTGAACCGGTGTACATGCTTCTGAGAAGAAAACAAATAGCAACGTCATTACCCAGGTTGACTTTTGTAAAAAACTAAGTCGAAGTTTCATAGTTGGTGATTGGTAGATGTGTCTGGTGGTCAATATATGGAAAATGTTCAAACAAACCCCTGATATATTCAATTTAATCCCCTAGATCATTCAAAATCAATAATTTCCTAAACGCAAATTCCCACCGGCCCCTTTGGAGTCATTGAGTCATTCAAGAACCAGTAGCTTTGTAAATAACTTTCACAGTTTTAAGCGTTTCCTTACTCCTTTTCTCCGCCTGCCACAGATCATAATTTTTTTGCATATTCAGCCACATTTCAGCCTCGGTATTAAAGGCCTTGGCTAACCGCAAAGCCATCTCAGGGCTTATTCCATTGTGTTTATTCACAATTTCTGACAGGCTCTGCCGGCTAATTCCCAGAGCTTTAGCCGCTTTGGTAATCGTCAATTCCAATTCATCCAGATAAAGTCCTTTTAAAACTTCTCCCGGATGGGGTGGATTAAACATCTTAGACTTCATATCATATTCTTTAATGGTAATCTTCAAAATCCACGTCAAATACATCTCCATCCTCAAATCGAAAGGTAATACGCCAGTTCCTGCTGATTGTCAGAGACCAAAAACCTTTTCGATCGCCTGTTAATGGATGCAATCGACCACCTGGGATGTTAATCCCATCCACCGATGTTACGCTATCTAGTACCGCCAATACCAATCGAACCTTCTTCAAGTATTGATCGGGAAACCCACTGGCATTTCCCTTTTCAAAATATCTTTTTAGACCACGATGCTTGATGTTACGGATCACAGATCAATTTACACTTTTAAACGTAAACCGTCAATAGATGGTTGACAATATGAAAATGGCCCGTAAGGTGCACATGTAAACTGACAGCACTTTAAATTTTCA
>JAUIKU010000122.1 GCA_030430675.1 Bacteroidia bacterium
ACAGATTATTCAGAAAAGCATAGAAGATTATAAGTTATTGATTGCTTAGTACCACCATTGTTTATATAAAATATTGATTAACAATAGGTTAAATTTAACTGCTATATTTGGTATATAACGTTTTATGATTTACATTGGTCTCCCCACTTAAACATATTCAAGCAATATTAACTCAAAAAGGGCAATCGAAGGATCGGTTGCCCTTTTTGCAAGCAAGAGGGTGGAGGGAATAGCATACAGGAGTAGCAAGAGGGTGGAGGGGTGAGCATACAGGCAGGCTATAACCGCCTTACGCTCTGCGGTGAGCAGGAATAATTGGAGGTTCTCCATTGAACGGATTGACCCTGCCTATAGCTTTGGATCCTATAGCAGCAGCTCTTTTTACTGCGTCCTGGCCATATCTTTTGCGCAGCATATCCATGGCCTGATATAATTGACACTGCTGTTCCGTATCATCGAGGAAATTGATCTGGTATCCACCATGGACCAGGTGACTATAACGCACTCCCACCAGTCGTACTCTCAGCCTGCGGTCGTAGAGTGATTCGAATAACTCTTTACATAGATTTATCAGGGTACGATCACAAGATGTATAGGGTATGCGCTTCTGCTTCGAGTAGGTGTTCATATCTGCATATCTGATCTTAACAGTTACACAGGAGGTTAATTTCACCCCATTTCTCAACTGAAATGCCAGGTTTTCCGCCATAGCCAATACAATACTGTGCATCTTGCTGATATCAATAGTGTCCCGCTCAAAAGTTCTCTCGATGGAAATGGACTTCCGCTCAGTATAGGGTACGATAGGGGTAAGGTCGATGCCCTGACATTTATCCCATATAGTACCGCCATTGACCCCCAGTAAAGATTGCATCAGATCTTTGGGCATTTGTTGCACTGTGCGGACCTTTTCCAGCCCCATCTCTCTCAGTATGGAAAAAGTTTTCTCTCCTACGGAGGGTATTTTCATTAAAGAGAGGGGAGACAAAAAGGTTTTTTCCTGCCCGGCTATTACTTGTAAGTGACCATTGGGCTTGGCTTCATTGGTACTTACCTTGGAGACGGTTTTATTGACTGACAGCCCCATGGATAGGGGGAGGCCTGATTCTTTGCGGATCTTTTCTCTCAATTCAATAGCCCATTGATAACAGCCAAAAAAATGGTCCATGCCAGTCAGGTCCAGGTAGAATTCATCGATGGACGATTTTTCATAGGTAGGGGCGTTTTCCCGGATAATCTCAGTGATGAGATGGGAATGCTTGCTGTACAGACCGCTGTCTCCCCGGATCACTATCGCCTGGGGGCAAAGCTGCATGGCCAGCCGCATGGGCATGGCCGATTTGATGCCGAAGCGACGGGCCTCGTAGCTGCAGGATGCTACTACCCCACGGGAAGTAGTACCTCCTATCAGTACCGGCTTTCCTACCAGAGCCGGATTTAATAACCTTTCACAGGAAACAAAAAATGTATCGAGGTCTATGTGAAGAATGGATCGCTTCATACTATTTATAATAGCAAATACTAATTTAATTAGAAATTGGAAATTAAGAATTAAAAATTGGCAATAATTAGATTGCGCATTTTACATACCGGATTTGGCTATAAAACCAGTATATTGTTACCTATGCGTAGCTTGAGGTTCATCGCAGTATTGGCAGGTATTTTTTGCCTGACGCAGATTACTTCTGCTCAAACTTCTGATTTTGCCGCTGCCACAGATACCCTGCTGAACCGCCTGGACCTGGATGGCCCTGCTTTGCAAAACCTTACCATCGACCGTAATAATATTGAAAAACTCCTGGATTATTATCGGAACAGAAGCTCGGTAAAACATCCCATCAACAATACAAAGGATGAAGAAATAACGGAAAGAGAGCTGAAATGGGCCAATGATGCTTTGGAGCATGTATTTGTGGGCCAGCCAGCATACCCATCTTATTTTTGCGGAAAGGATATCAACTGGAATTCAAGGCCGGTACCGGATAACGAATGGGTATGGCAACTCAACCGGATGTATTTCTGGAACGCCATGGGCAAGGTTTATGCTGAATCCGGTGATGAGCGTTATGCAAAGGAGTGGAGTGCACAGTTGGTGGATTGGACTAAAAAGAACCCTCGCGATCAGGCACATCAATATGCCTGGAGATCAATTGAGACGGGAATCAGAGGATACAACTGGAGCGGCCTGTTTTACCGCTTTGTTCATTCGGAACATTTCACCCCGGAAGTGCTGGTGGCTTTTTTGAATAGCTGTTACCAGCACGCGGAGTATTTAATGACGGTTTATCGCACGGGCAGTAACTGGGCCCTGATGGAAGCAGAGGGGCTGGCCTTTATCGCATTTACTTTTCCCGAATTTAAAAATGCCCATAAATGGGGTGCCGAAGCAATTCGCAGGTTAAACCGGGAAATTGATATACAGGTTTATCCTGACGGACACCAGCGGGAATTGGCCATGGGCTATCACATAGGCTGTATCAGGTGGTTTTACAGAACCTATGAACTGGCTAAATTGAACGGTTTGGAGAATGCATTTCCCGAATCCTATATAGGCCGTATTGAGCGCATGTGTGAAGTACCTATGAAGCTGGGTTTGCCAGACGGAACAAATGCCCAGTTTGGGGATGCCTGGGCGGGAAAACCAGGACAATATTCAGACAGGTTTTTGGATTGGTCTCAGCGGTTTGACCGGGAAGACTTTTTATACCTGGCCACCGGGGGAGACCGTGGAACAGTACCGGCCAAGACGGCTTACAAGTTGGAAAAAAGTGGTCTGTATTCTTTAAGAAGCGGATGGGACCAGAATGCAATTTGTATGGTGCTGAAGTGTGGTGCAGATGGTGGTGGACATTGTCAACCGGACAATGGTACATTCACCCTGTATGCCGGGGGAAGGACACTGATGCCGGATGCCGGCAGTTATATTTATAGTGGTGATCCTGAAGGACGTGCCTGGTTCCGGCAGACCAAAGTACATCAAACCCTTACGTTAAATGGGGAAAATACCAGATACGATCCTAAACTATTATTTTGGGAATCAGGATCTGATCTGGATATTCTGGTAATAGAAAATGCGGGTTACCCGGAGCTGACCCATCGGCGTTCGGTATTTTTTGTGGATAAAAGATACTTTGTTGTTGTAGATGAAGCCATGGGAACGGGTACAGGTGAGGTGGATATTCACTTTCAACTGGCACCCGGGGATGCGGTTTTTGACCGCAATCATTTTTCGGTGCGGTCTGACTTCAAAGAGGGATGGAATATTTTTGTTCGTACCAATAATCAAAAATCACTTGAACTAACTGAAGAGGAAAGCTGGGTGTCGTTTGAATACACGAAAAAAGAGCCACGACCTGGTTTTCGTTATAGCGTAGCAAAAACCAACCAGGATCAGGAGGTCAGGTTCATAACGTTGGTTGCGCCGTATCAGACCAAAATTCCCGAGATAAGAATTGATCTCATGGATAAACCTGAAGGAGACCCCGGAAACCTTTATTTATTAGTTCAGGAAAATGGCAAAGAGAGAATTTTAAAATATAAGTTGTAATATGAGAACCTTCCAACTTTTTACCATTGTTCTGTTAACTGTTTCCTGTTCATCAACTGAAACTACTAAAACACAAATTGCCTGGGACAGTTGGGGTGTACCCCACATTACTGCTGACAATATTGAAGAATTGTTTTATGCACAGGGCTGGGCCCAGATGCAAAATCACGCCAACCTTATTTTAGATCTTTATGGCAGTTCCCGGGGAAAGGGAGCCGAATACTGGGGAAAAGACAAACTTCAGAATGATTTGCTTATTCATACACTGGGGTTTGACAGGTTGGCAGATGAATGGGAGGACAGGCAGGAGTCTGAGACCAGGACCATTTTTGCCAGTTTTGTTAGGGGTATGAACGACTATGCCCAACAGCACCCGGAAAGCATCGATGAAAAGAACAGGGTGGTGCTTCCCCTGACCACCAAAGATCTTAATATGCATAGTATGTATATCGTGTTCACCCTGTTTATTGGGGGTAATGATCTTGGCAGGGTTCAGCAATGGCCGGACATGGGATCTAATACTTATGCTGTAGGGCCCCAACGCTCTGCTTCAGGGAATGCCATGCTGGTTCAAAATCCCCATCTTCCCTGGTGGCGGGAGTTCCTGTTCTTCGAGTCCCACCTGATCCTTCAGGGTAAAAGCATGTACGGGGCCACACTGGTGGGGTTTCCGGGCATTGCCATTGGATTTAACGATAGTTTAGGCTGGAGCCATACTGATAATACCATCGATAATGCCGACACTTATGAACTGTCAGTTGAAGACGGGGGCTATTTGCTGGATGGTGAGCGGCAGGAATTTGAAGAAGAATCAAAAACCATAAAAGTGAAAGGAGAAAACGGTAGTTTGTCTGATACCACCTTTACTCTGAGAAAGACCGTCCATGGACCGGTGGTCAATGCGGCTAATCACAAAGTTTTGGCACTGCGCATGGTGGGAATGGACCGGCCCAATATGATGTTACAATGGTGGCGTATGATAAACAGCACCACGTTTGACGAGTTCGAGTCTGCGCTTAAAATGGCACAGATCCCTTTTTGGAATGTAATGTATGCAGATAACCAGGGGAATATTTTCTATTTGTTTAATGGACTGGTTCCCAAAAGAAGTACCGGTGACTGGGATTACTGGCACAGGATTATCCCAGGGGGCCATTCGGCAGATGTTTGGACCGAAGTGCATCCTTATACCGACTTACCCAAGTTAAAAAACCCATCTACCGGCTGGTTGCAAAATTCCAACGATCCTCCCTGGACCAGTACCGTTCCCACGGTCCTGAAACCCGATGAATTTCCTCCTTATATGGCCCCGGTGGGAATGGGCTTCAGACCCCAGCGGTCTGCCAGAATGCTAATGGATGATGAGTCAATAACATTTACGGAATTGGTCGACTACAAACTATCAACCCGCGTCGAATTCGCTGATCGGATTCTGGACGACCTTCTAAAAGCAGTTGATGAATCGCTTTCCCAGCGGGCACAGCAGGCCAAAGCAGTGCTGGAAAGCTGGGACCGGGAAGCCAATGCGGATAGTAAGGGCATGGTTTTGTTTTACAGCTGGGCTCGAAAGTTCAATACCTGGCAGGGTGCCAACTACACGGTCAAATGGGATATTGAAAACCCCGTTACTACTCCAGATGGTATTACAGATCCTGCCCGGGCGGTTCAATTGCTGGAATCAGCGGCTGAAGAGGTAGAAGAGAAATTCGGACAACTGGAGGTGTCATGGGGTGATTACTACCGGATCAATTACAATGGAAGAGACTTGCCAGCAAATGGGTCAGATGGGTCCGTTGGTGTGGTCAGGGTTGCCTGGCCGGGAAGCTCGGATAATAACCATATGTATGTAGGAGGGGGTGACTCCTGGGTAGGAGTGATTGAATTTGGGGAAGAAGTAAATGCCAAGGTTTTATTAAGCTATGGTAATGCGACCCAAAAAGACTCTCCCCATAATGGAGACCAGCTGGAATTATTTTCAAAAAAGGAATTGCGAGATGCGTGGTTTACAGAAGCCGATATGCAGGCCAATACCGTAAAAGTTGAGACAATTACTGAAGGTGGATTTACAGAGATAAAATAGTTTCAACTTCTTATGCATCAAAGGACAAACTGCTATTTGTCGGTCGCATTTTCTTTAATGTACATCTCCAGTTTCGATTCCCTGGGGCCGATATAGTGAAACCTTTCAGCCCATTCCAGTTGGTAAGGTTTTCCCACTTCCCGGTCGGAGGGCACTCCCCGTAACCTTTGTGAATCCATATCTAACACAAAGTGTTTGATGTAGTTCCTATTAGCACTTTCATCATTTTCACCCAGAATGGATAGTTTCTTACCCTTTGCTGCTAATTGCTGTTTTAGCTGGGCACCACTGTTACCACCAGGTCCCTGAGTAACAATTACCTTGTTGGCTTCAACCTTTTGATCGATTGTTTCAGTTATGTCAACTATCCTGTTTACCAGTTGGGGTCCACGGGCAAAATAATAGCGTTCCAAAACCTGGTGTGGTTCAATTCCTGCATCCAGATGCTCCGGATAGTCGTGATGACTACCGGCCATCCAGCGGGCTGATTCTACTGCCCGGGCAGTGATGTAGTGGTCGGGGTTTTCTTCATAATGCCCCCAGGGGTCATAACAAATTATAGTATCAACTTTTAGCATCCTAAAGAGGAAAATAAGTCGGCCACGCAATTCCTGGATACTGATATTGTCCATACGGTGGTTCCGATAACCCAGGTCATACACTTTCTTAATCCCCAATACCTCTGCAGTTTTGAAATTGTCACGCTCATTATTGAGAATAACCTCAGCCACGGTTTTTCCCCGGCCCGCATGGTCATCGTTACTGGTGCGAATTAGGTAACCGGTGTATCCTTCTTTAATCAATTTAGCTACCGTACCTCCTGCAAAAATAGGTACATCGTCGTTGTGAGGCTGGATAGCCGCCAGTACCTTGCCTTTGTGAGGCTGGCCTGTCCGGAACTTTTCCACTATTATTTTTTCTTCGTCCTGAGGCGTCTGGTCTATCTTCAAAGTATGACCGCTGAAACCTATTGCCAGACTATTGGCTAAGAATGATCGTCTTTCCATTTTATTTTAATTTAAAGTCAAGGTTTCAAATTGACAAACTTGTTCAGTCTGCTTTCATCAATCCAGCATCAGCATCAGCCTGAAATTCATTCCGGAACTTTTTCCCTGCTTGTCAAAACGGTCGAGTCTGATGAACCGGTAATTACAGCTGAATTGCACACGGGGAGAAGGCCACCAGTTGACTCCTGCAGAGGTGGTGTTCATCACCCCGCCTGTCACCAGCCCGCCGTCCAGGTCAATCATTGAGTAGCGAAGGGCCAGTTCCAGTGCGCCCCAGCCCCCCTGGCCTACGGGTTTTGAAACCGGCAACGGGTCAAAGATGCCGCTGCGTTTACGGTAGGGACGCATTTCACCGGTTACCGCCCAGTTGCCCACTAAATTAAACCCGTAAAAAACAGGGTCATTGACACTGGAAGCTTTGACCTTATTGCTAATATATTCCCCACCCACCAGGAATGGTCCCTTTCGCCAGTATAATTCCAGGTCATAGGTCAGTAGACGATCGGCCTGTATTTCAGGGGTCTCTACAAAAACAGGGGAGAGGTAAAACTCAGATTCGGTTCTTCCCACCAAAGGCAGCTTAGCGTTGGAGTGTCGTATGCCCAACCCCAGGTGCAACAAGTTGCTTTCATCTACGGTGAGGTAGGGTATCCCGGTTACCCGGCCGGTTATTTGGGTGGGAGTGGCACTAAAAGTAGTGTCGCGTTCGATCCAGTTTTTGAATATCCCTACCGCCCAGGTAGCCCGGCTATTCAGCACCATGTTATTAAACACGACCCCGATGTTCCGGGCAGGCAGGAATGCATCTTCGGCGGCTTGCCGTTCCTGCATGGGCAGGAAGATCAGCGTAGTGAGCCGACTCATGGATATAGGTTCTTTTTGCTTCCCCACACTCATAGTAATGCCGGACGGTAGTGGGATGTCCAGGCGGAAGTCATACAATGTAAGACCGTTATTGTCATCGCCAAAGTCGCGGTCGAAGGCATTGTTGGTAACAAAAATGGTGTATACCCAGGGACTCTTGAAGTTAAGAGTGCCCACGAATCCGAAGCGGATGGCACGGATCTCACCCAGGGAAGTTTCCTCGAGTTCACCCACCTGGTCAAGGCTGTTGCTATTTTGAGAAAGCCAATGCATGCGGTCAAGCGCTATGATACCGTTAAACAGGCCCGACACATATTTAGTGTTGAACTTGTTCCATTTGCGTGAGGAATAATAATTGAAGGGCACTGCCATGGGGGGAGGGTTGTAGGCGGTCCAGGTAAGACGTCTTATCCTGGTTTCTTCGGCGTCCATTCGCTCGGAACGCAATTGATTGCTTACAATGCGGCCGCTTTCCATGGCAAATACAATGTATTCCCTGCTATTGAGAAAGATGTTGAAGTTTTCTCGCGGATTTTCGCTTAATACTACGAAGTTAGCAGGCTGCCCAATTTCAATCCGGCCCATTAAAAAGCCTTCCCGGCCGTTATAAACTTCAGATCCAGGAACACTGGAGATGTCGTCAGTGGTCACCAGTTCTAATCTTCCGCCTACTATCACCACGCTAACTTTTAGGTCGGCGGTATCGGTTTGGCTCAGCATGAAAACATTATGAACAATGGTGCTGTCACCAGGAAGTTGCGGCGTTTGAGATTGGGCACTAAGGCACCAGGGTGTAAAGGCCAAAAAAATGCAGAATAAGAGTGAGAGGCGAATATCGATGCCGTTTATGCATGCAGAATTTGCTGGTATCCCTATCATTTACTCCTGGCTCTTACTTCCATGGGCTTCAGTACATTATAGATAAAGCGATTTACCGGGGTGCTGACGTGGTGTTCCTTACCGAGCCGTACTACCCCACCATTTAAATAATCGAGTTCCGAAGGCCGGCCTTCCCAGATATCCCTGGCCATGGAAAATGTTACCTGGGGTGGGAAGCTATCAATTAAGCTCAGGGTTTTCTCCAAAAATTCCGACTCGATCTCAATTCCTGTTTTCTCAGCCAGTACCAGGATTTCAGAGATCAGCTCTACCAGTAAAGTCCGGGTTTCGTTTGATTCTCTGATCTCACCTATGGGCAACCTGGCTACTGCCATCAAGCCACCAACACATATAAAAGCAAATTTTTTCCAGATATCGGCGCGGATGTTACTGGAGATCCTGGATTCAATTTCGGCCTGATCAAATACGGCTTTTATTTCCTTAAGTTTATCCGGATCGGTGGGACCTAGAGCTCCCAAGACTATGGATGGGGTGGCCCCAAAGTGACTGATTACTCCGGGAGATTCAATTTTACTAATAATACGACAAATACCTCCCAGGACCATATCCTGATCTACGGATGTTTGCAATTCATCCGCTGCCAGGACACCGTTTTGTAAGGGCAGTATCAGGCTTTTCGAGTGGATGATTTTAGATAATTGCTCCCTGATATCCTTTAACTGCCAGGCCTTAACTGCCAGTATAACCAGGTCAGAGACTCCCAATTCAGAGATATCATCCCGGGCTTTAAGGTTTTTAACTTCAAAGTCCCCTAAAATGCTTTTTATACTTAATCCGTGGTTCAACATGGCCTCCAACTGCATGCCCCGGGCCAGGAAACTAACTTCAAATCCCGCTTTGACCAGCCGGGCACCAAAATAACCGCCAACCCCACCTGCTCCAATGATCGCTATTTTCATAAGTTTGTCTTTAAATTTTATCCAGCCGGTTGTTATACTTTCACGGTAACGTCTGTCAGTTTACACATTTTTAGTATATAATTTAGTGTGATGGATTAAGTATTACAGGCATCGGGCTGACGCCATAAATTTCATGGATAAGTTGACCAATTTGCCTAAATTAATAACACATTAAATCTAACCAACTAAAACTTATGAGTTCAGTTACCTTGAATATCAACGGTAAATCTCACTCCCTGGAAAATGTACCGGCGGATATGCCGCTATTATGGGTCATTCGGGACCTGGTGGGACTTACCGGTACCAAGTATGGCTGCGGCATCGCCCAATGCGGCGCCTGTACCGTGCATATGGACGGCACTGCTGTCAGATCTTGCAGTACCCCGGTTTCTGCGGCAGAAGGCAAAGAAATTACTACCATCGAAGGACTTTCTATCAATGGTGATCATCCCCTCCAACAGGCCTGGATGGAAAAAAATGTGCCCCAATGCGGCTATTGTCAAACCGGTCAGATAATGAACGCTGCCGCTTTTTTGAAGCAAAACCCCAATCCATCTGTAGAGCAGATCAATGTAGCAATGACCGGAAATATCTGCAGATGTGGTACGTATAATCGCATACGAGAGGCTATTCAACTGGCAGCGGAGAAAGGAGGTAACGTATGAGCAGGTTAGACAGCACTCCATTGGTCAAGGTAGACCGCAGGAATTTCTTAAAAACCACTTCGGTTGGCGCATCCGGGCTTATTCTGGGCTTTTACGTGAGCTGTTCCAAATCGGTGCCAGAACCTCCACGGGATCCCAAGTACTTCTTTAAGCCCAATGTCTACCTGAACATCAATGACCTGGGTGAGGTGATCATTGTAGCACATCGTTCGGAAATGGGAACGGGAATTCGAACTTCACTACCCACCGTGCTGGCCGATGAATTGGAAGCGGATTGGAGCAGGGTGAAGTTAAAGCAAGCCCCGGGGGATGAAGACACCTACGGCAATCAAAATACTGACGGTTCTTTTAGCATTCGCATGTTTTACCTGCCCATGCGCCGGGCAGGTGCTGCTGCCAGGATGATGCTGGAACAGGCTGCTGCCAATCAATGGGGAGTAGATGTATCGGAATGCCAGGCCAGCAATCACCAGGTGATTCACAAATCCAGTGACAAGCGGTTGGATTTTGGTGAACTGGTACAGGCCGCGGCAGAACTTGAAGTTCCCAGGGATGAAGATATTCGACTGAAAGCAAGCAAAGATTTCAAATTAATTGGCAAGAATACTTCCATTTATGACCTTCCTGAGATCGTCAATGGCAAGGCCATATTCGGGCTTGATACTACAATGCCGGGTGCGAAGGTTGCAGTGGTGGCACGATGTCCGGTGGCAGGAGGGAAGGTGGCCAGTTACAAAGCGGATAAAGCCAAAGAAGTGCCGGGAGTGGTTGAAGTTTTTGAGTTGGAGTCGCCGGGATTTCCCACCGAATTTCACCCTTTGGGTGGGGTAGTAGTAGTGGCAGACCACACCTGGGCCGCTATTAAGGGCCGGGAAGCATTGGAAATTACCTGGGACGATGGGGTTAATGCCAATTATGATACCAAATCATACCTGGCCAAGTTGTCAAGGGAGGCAAGGGGCAATGGTAATGTGCGTAGAGATGAAGGCAATATCAAGAGTGCTCTTGCTTCCAGTAGTGAGGTGCTTCAGGCCACCTATCGAATCCCGCATTTAAGTCACAGTACCATGGAACCACCCAATGCTTTGGCAGATTTTAAGCAGGGCAAGTGCAGGGTATGGGCTCCTACACAGAATCCGCAATGGGCCAAGACCAGCGTGGCTGAGGCATTGGAACTGGATCCCAAAGATGTGGAAATAAATGTTACGCTTCTGGGAGGTGGATTTGGCCGAAAGTCAAAGCCGGATTTTGTAATAGAGGCGGCTTTAATCTCAAGGCATATAGGTGGTCCCGCCAAGGTGATTTGGACCCGCGAAGATGACATCCAGCACGATTACTTTCACGCCTGCAGTATTCAGCATGTGAAAGTGGGACTATCAGAAGAAAATAAGGTTACCGCTTATAATCACCATTCGGTTTTTCCTTCAATCGGAGGTACTTCCAGCAATGAAGCCACAGAGCCCGCCACGTTTGAATTGGGGTTGGGCCTCATCGATTTTCCTTATGACATACCGGCAATATGCATGGAAAGCCATGAAGCCAGGGCACAAACCCGTATTGGATGGCTGCGGTCGGTCTGTAATATCCAACATGCCTTTGCTATTGGCAGTATGCTGGATGAAGTGGCTTATGCCAGGAGTGTAGATCCTGTGGAGAATCTGCTTGAGTTACTGGGACCTGACCGGGAGATCCGGTTTGATGAAAAAATAGAAGAGTTTTTCAACTATAACGAACCCATTGATGAATTTCCTGCCAGTACCGCTCGCATGAGAGGAGTAATAGAGACGGTAGCTCGCCAATCCGGTTGGGGCAAAGAACTGCCGGAAGGACAAGGTATGGGCATATGTTCACACCGGAGCTTCCTGACCTATGTGGCCTGTGTGGTTAAGGTACAGGTGGATGGAAATAAGATCAGTATCCCTGAACTGCACTATGCGGTAGATTGTGGGGTGGTGGTTAATGAAGACCGGGTAAAATCACAATTTGAAGGCGGGGCGGTCTATGCGCTAAGCGGTGCGTTAAAAAGTGAAATTTCGTTTAAGGAAGGTAAAACGGTTGAAAGCAATTTCAACAATTACCAATTGGCGAGAATGCCTGATGCTCCCGGTAAAATTTATGTTCACCTGGTGCCCAGCGATGAAAAGCCCACCGGTGTGGGAGAACCACCGGTGCCCCCGGTGGCGCCTGCCTTGTGCAATGCTATATTCGCTGCCACTGGTAAACGGATTAGGGAGCTGCCTATCAAACTTGCTTAGGGCAAGTTTGATAGGAATGTTGAATGCTGAACGCCGAACGTCGAATGTTGAAGTGACGTTGAATGTTGAAGTGACGTCGAATGTTGAATTTAGAGAACTTGTAAGAACGAAAATGTTTTAACGAATGAAGCCGGTGTCTATATGATAAACTCTCGGATATCAGATTATGTGCAAGCCATTATTCCCAATTTCCTTCCCTGTTCATAACTCACTGATTCGATATTCCTTCGGCATTCAACATTCTTTCGATCTTTGATATTCCTTCGGCATTCAACATTCTTTCGGTATTCGATATTCCTTCGGCATTCAACATTCCATATTCGACATTCAACATTCTTTACGGTTTTTCCTGGCAGTCTCAATACTTTTTACAAAGATCGAGATCAGTTCATGGTTTTCAGTGATTAGATTTACCAATTGGTGATCAGATTCCAGAAGCTTACCTTTTCTCACCAGGGATAAGCTTATTTGGGTTTCTCTCAACTCCTTCAGCACCACACACATTTTATGAATAAAGTCTTTTCTAGATTCAGCACTTTGTGCCTCTCCATAATGCAGGGCGCTGGATGAGCCCGACCTGGATAATTGCCGGGCAATAGTTGAGCCGTTTATTGAATTAGGAATTTTGTCGGTAATTGCCATTACTTCCACTGAAAAATCAATAAGTCTTTCTTCAAGGTCATATTTGTAAGTCATAATGAGAGGTTTTAGTGTTAAGTATCAAGGTTATCAGTCTCAAAAACAAATCAGCTGAAATTCGTAAAAGTTGATCGACTTATTCTCACGCAATAGTTCTTCAACGTTCGACATTCAACATTCAACGTTCGACATTCACCATATTTTTCCCTACCTTTAAACCTGTTGGTTCTTCCCCTGATACCGTCAGGGGTTTGATTAAAAAGGGAATTCGGTGCGACTTTGTCAAATCCGGAGCTGTCCCCGCAACTGTATTCTTCGTGTAATTCGCAGCCACCTTTGGTCACTCTGTGCAATAAAAAGCATGGGGGAAGGCCGTTGTGATAGAAGTAAGCCAGGAGACCTGCCAACAACTTTTTATAAGTCACATTCGGGAGAAGTGGGACTTGGACCATGATTATTTCATTGTTGAAACGGTTTTTAGCTATTACCTGCCTGTTTTTGGGAGCAAATATCTGTGATGCACAAATGGCAACGGATACGGTGCGTCTTGATGAAGTAGTGGTGACTGCTGGCTCACCTTCCAAATACTTGCCTGGTCATCAAGAAGTTATCATTAAGACGGACAGTCTCCCTACTCAGGGTTTGACCCAGACTCTGGAAGCCACAGTTCCGGTTTATTTTGTTCAGTACGGTGCGCCCGGACAATTAGTATCCATCAATTTGAGAGGGTTAGGTGCAAGCAGAACCAGCTTGAGATGGCAGGGTATGGAGATCAACTCTTTTACTTTGGGGCAAACGGACTTCAGCCAGTATACCACCGGTAATGCAGATCAGATCAATATGCAATTAGGAGGTGTAGGGTCTATGTACGGCAATGGTGCTTTGGGAGGAACTATTGAGCTGGATGACAACCTGGAATATAATAAAGGTCATGAAATAGCACTTAACTCCAGTATTGGAAGTTTTGGTTACCAGAGCTACCAGGTTGCCCACCGCTATTCCGGAGACAGGGTTTCATCCGCTACCAGGGTTTTTGGAAATTGGGCCGATAATGATTTCAAGTACAGGTTGGGAGACAACTACTACCGGCAGTCCAATGCTGCTTTCCGCCACTACGGCGTACTGCAGGACTTGGAATACCGCTTGAATGATCACCAAACAATTTCACTTCATTTATGGTACAACCATCATTTCAGAGAAGTACAACCGAATAAAAGCGATTTTGATGGTGATGAAAAACTTAAAAATAAGAACACCCGGGTAGCCGCTGCCTGGCACTGGCAGCAAGGCCTGTGGAAGACCCAGGTTAATGCTGGATTTACCGATGATTATCAACGATACAATGACGATGATCTCATCAGACTAATACGCTGGTTCTCATCTGCAGAAACTGAATGGAATCATGCACGGGGAATTACCGTGAGATTTGGTGGTAATATCAATTATCTCAGGCCGGATGTTGATTCTTACCATGACCACACCAGAGAAACCAGAAGCGAATTGTTTGCTGCCCTGTTGTGGGAGCGGGTGAAGGATCTGAGTGTTGGTTTTAGCGCCAGGGCCCCAATGGTGGATGGCAATTTTAAGGCGTTGTCACCTTTGTTGTCAGGTACCTATCAGTTTGTTGATAGCAAGGGCTTATCAGTAAATGCAAATTTTCAGGTGGGAAATAGTTACCGGCTGCCCACCATGAATGACCGGTACTGGGTTCCCGGAGGAAACCCGCAACTCAAAGCGGAGACCTCCAGTAACCTGGAAGCAGGAGCGAACCTGGCACTGACCAGAAAAAATACCCAATGGGAGATTGGTGTCCAGGCCTATCGTCACCTGGTGGATAATTGGATCATTTGGATTCCCGGAGGCAGTGAGCAGGGAGAAGATGGTGAAATCACCAGCTTCTGGTATCCGGAAAATATCCGTGAAGTATTGGCGAAAGGATTTGAGTATGACACGCGCTTCGATTATAATCTGCCTTTACCGGGACTGAGCACCGTATTCGAACTTAAAGGAGCATATAATCGATCCATTAACCAGAACTCGCTTAGCCCGGTCGATCGCTCCAAAGGCAAGCAGCTACCTTATACTCCCAAACAACTGGTCAATATGAACTGGCAATGGACTTACCAACAATGGCACCTGGCAGTACAATCGAACTATCGCAGTGAGCGATTTGTGGAGTCAAACAATGAATTACCACCGTTGTCTGCATATTGGCTGTGGAATTTTAGCGCGGGAAGAAACGGACAGTGGGGTCGACTCAAATGGGCCATCAGGATGGTGGTGGAAAATGCATTTGATCACTCATATCAGGCCTATGAAAACCGAGCTATGCCTGGTAGGGGCTATAAAGTGAATATTAGTATTAACTACAATTAGATGAACATGAGTATTAGAAACTACTTTGCGATTTTTTTCAGCTTGCTGATCTTTTTTTCCTGCAGTAACAACGATGATGATGA
>JAUIKU010000123.1 GCA_030430675.1 Bacteroidia bacterium
TTTCGGGATTACACTGAAGGAATTGCCATTCTTTTAGTAATAGTAATAAACGCCATCATAGGATTTATCATGGAGTATCAGGCGGTTAGTTCCATGGATGCCTTGAGAAAGCTGGACTTTACCCAGTCAAAGGTTTATCGAAATGGTTCTTTGACCAATATTAATGCGGAACAGATTGTGCCGGGAGACATGATTTTTGTAGAGGGAGGAGATATCATCCCCGCAGACGCCCGCTTAGTTGACACTGTTGATCTTCAAATAGACGAATCTCCCTTGACCGGAGAGTCGCAACCGGTTGAAAAGTCTATGGATACTTTGCCCTTAAAAACGTCAGAGGTGGATCGCACCAATATCCTTTATAAGGGAACTGCGGTCACCAGCGGAAACGGCAAGGCCGTAGTGATTGCCACAGGTCCTCACACGGAATTAGGCAAGATTGCACAAATGGCACATACCGCAGAGCCAGAAGAAACCCCATTGGATAAACGACTGGAACAGTTCAGTAAACGACTCATTTGGTTGGTACTGGCCATTGCCTTCCCCTTTCTGGTGGTGGGTATCTGGCAACAAAGGGATATGCACCTGATGGTTGAAACAGCCATTGCCCTGGCGGTAGCGGCTATCCCGGAAGGATTACCTATAGTATCAACTATTGCCCTGGCCAGGGGCATGCTCAACCTGGCAAAGAAACACGTATTGATAAAAAAATTGACCGCGGTTGAAACCCTTGGCAGCGCCGACATGGTGCTTACCGACAAGACGGGTACCCTCACCGAGAATAAACTGACCCTGCATAAGATTCAGTTCACCGATGAACAGGAATACGTTACGCACTGGCACCCCCGGCAATTAGGTTTGGAACTTAAATCAGAACGACCCGATAAACCCGTTCCGGGTGGATTGGAAAAATTAACGGAGATAGCGGTGTTGTGCAACAATGCCTCATTTAAGCCAGGTGATCATCATGAAGTGGGTGACCCCCTGGAAATTTCATTGTTAAAGTTTGCAGCAGCCCTGGACCGGGAACATTACCAGCGGCTGAAACTGTCAAAACATAAAGTAGATGAGATCCCGTTTAATTCGGTGACTAAAATGATGGGGACGCTGCACAAGAACCAGGAGACTGGTGAATACAGCGTATCTGCCAAAGGAGCTGTCGAATCCATGCTTCACAGTTGCTCACACCTGTTGCATAATAACCAGGAGGTACCGCTGACCCAGGATTTTAGGGAAACACTGATCCACAGATCTGAAAAGATCGCGGCTCAGGGAATGAAAGTTTTGGCTTACGGGTATAAAAACACTCAAAAAAAAGAGGCCGATTTTATCAATGATTTGGTTTTTGTCGCAATCACCGGATTTCTGGACCCTCCCCGTGCGGATGTGAAAGAATCACTGGCAGAATGCAAGAACGCGGGTATTAAAGTAGTCATGATTACCGGCGATCATTATGAAACTGCTAAAGAGATATGCAAACAAGTAGGCCTTGCCACAGCCGATCACCAAATCCCTGGAATGAGAGGCAGCAGATTGGCTGAAATCGATTTATCAGACCAGAAAACCAGTGAACTGGTGCAAAAAGCGGTGTTCTTCTCCCGTGTTACTCCAAAGCAAAAGCTGGAATTGGTGAACTTTTACCAGAGAAATGGCCATGTGGTTGGTATGACCGGTGATGGTATCAACGATGCTCCTGCATTAAAAAAAGCAGAGATAGGAATCGCCATGGGTATTCGCGGTACACAGGTGGCCAGAGAAGCAGCGGATATGATCCTGAAGGATGATGCATTCCCCAGCCTGGTGGTGGCCATCCGACAGGGTCGCACCATTTATAACAATATTAAAAACTTTATCATTTATCTGCTGTCCTGCAACCTGTCGGAAATCCTGATCGTGGCAGTTGCTGCCTTTTCTAACTTTGCACTACCCTTACTTCCCCTGCAAATTCTATTTCTTAACCTGGTTACCGATGTGTTTCCTGCTTTGGCTTTGGGTATGAGCAAAGGCGGCTCAAATATCATGCAACAACCTCCTCGACAAATGAATCAACCCCTAATTACTAAAAATAACTGGTATTCGATAATTGCTTATTCCGCCACCATTACCCTCACTATTTTTGCCGCGTTTGTTTATAGCCTGAACATTAAGCACTATTCCGCAAACCTGGCCAATACCATGGTTTTTCTGTCTTTATCCCTGGCACAGTTACTCCACCCCCTCAGCCTGGTGGACCGTTCAGTGTCCATTTTCAATAATGAAATAGTTCGCAATATTCACATCTGGTTGGCGGTACTGTTTTGCATTACCCTGATCATAGCGGTGTATTCTATACCTGTTCTTAATGATATACTGTCACTGGGTCAGTTGACCCGGGAGCATTGGGTAATTGTAATAGTAACCGGGGTAGTACCAGTTTTCGTGATCAGGGCCTTAAAGCGGTTGCAAATCGTAGATTAGATTGAGCATTTCATACTGGTCCGGTTCACCAGGTTGTGTTGCTCATATTTGCTATAGCCCGCAACACATCCCTCCGGCTGACCTGACCTACCAGAGTGTCTTTGTAAACCACTGGAAACTTTCGAAAATTCGTGGTTAAAAACTCATTGGCCACATCCAGCAGATCGTGCTCTGTAGTAACTGTCTTAACTACAGGAGACATATAGTCAGATACCTTCTTGTCAGAAAAAGGCATGTTATGATAGGCGCTGTCTATCAGGACTCTAAGGCAATCTTTCTCAGTAATCATGCCCACTATCTTCCTGTTTTTATCCAGAACCGGGGCGCCTGTTACTTTATTTTCCAACAGAAAGTCTATAGCATCATTTATAGCCTGATCCGGGGAGAGAATTATTTCATCCCTGTCCATTATCTTATCTACAGTTGGAAATTTCATGGCCCGGCTTTCCTCTGATTCTTTTTTTCTCCCTGAAAAATTCATTTTTAGTTTCGGTTTTGGGTATAGATTGTTTTGGTCATTGCTATCAATTAAGATACGACATTTTTTGGATTTATCTATGAAACGTCATGCGCCATTAGCACTGCCTTTAATGGACTTTAAGGCCACAAATCAACTGACTAGGCAATTTTTTTCCCAGTATGCAAAACCTCCTACTATCTCCTGATGCGTTGAAACAGCTCGACGTAATGCTCCGATGGCTTCAATATTCCGGCACTTTGCTGGTAAAACTGCGGTCCGGTGGGATATACTCCGTCAATAGTCTTGGTCCATTCCGCACCGGCCATAGGATGATAACTCATCATGGTATCCCAATTGCGGTAGAACTGATGTCCGTTGGTTTCCTGTAGCCCCAGATCCATTTCGGGAAACGGTGCCAATCGGGCGGCCACCGATTTGTTCCAGTCCACCAGGATGGGGTTCACAGTAAGATCGGCGCAAAAACAGGGGACCCCTTGTTCATGTGCCAACTGGGTAATCCTCATGGTCATACTGAGCGTTTTGGCAATGGCCTTAACTGCAATTGAACCATAACCCTGCTCGATACGGCGAGCAGCGTCCTCATCGGTATGGGCACTTTCATCTGCTGCGATACGGACTCCAAGATCTCCTACGTAAGTCTCGTTAAATTCATCAAAAGGCTCCTCTATTACTGAAATCCGTTCAAGTGCCTTAATCTTATCGGCATGATCTAGAAATCGCTTTAAACTTTCCGTTTCGTACCGTCCATTGGCGTCAAAATAATAGGGTATCTGGCCGTTCTCGGTATGGGGAGTTTCCCGGTTCTTAAGCAATTCGTGCACCTGGGTGAGGAATTCAATGTCATTTTCCAGCATCTCCTGCTGGTTCCCCGGTGAGCCAATTTTAAGCTTCATTATAAAATGTCCCTGATCGGCTGCCTTCTTGATATCTTCGATAGAAGTTCCGACACTGAACGAGGGAATACTAGCCACTTTTTTGTGACGATAAGAAAGTCCGGGTTTGTATTGTTCCGGTATTAAATCATCGAACTGAGTGATGTTATTGTGGTAGGCATAAAGTAACCACAGTGCATTGTCAACGGGTACCAGTGCGTTGAGAGCAAAGGTCTTTCTCAGGTCCGGGTTTCCCGTGATCTTTTTTCCGTAGTCCAATACTTCGGGTAACAGCTGATCCAGAACCTCCATGGGACTGGTAAAGGAGGTACCCTGTAACAATTGTAGGGCCCTCTCACTCATGGCATACATCAACGCATTTCCCCCATTTTCGGAATGGGCAAAAAACACTTTGGAGTCCGACCACAAAACACCCTGTGTACCCAGGCCAATCCCGGATTTACCGGTATCTGATTCTATGTAGGCAATACTCTGCCATACTTCGGAAATCCCACTGCCCTTAAACCGGTAAGGCTTGATTAAAGGCTCTCTCTCAAAATTTGAATCAACCTTGCTGATCTTGATCATGGATGGTGGCTTTGTGGGTGTACAGTTAAGTCCGGAAAGCGGCGTTGCAGCGGCGGACAACCCTACCGCGATCTTTGAACTGCTGTTAATAAAGTCTCTGCGAGACATATTCTTTTTTACCATGGACTGCGGGTTTTAATGCTCGATACCGTTGCAATTACTTTCAAACGTCCATAATAATATTTTTTATCAACTTTTTAGCAAACCTGGGTCTGCTACCGGGAAGAAATGTTTTTTATTTATGGTCTGATGGATTTAAAATGATATACCCCACTGGGCACCTTGCACACCAGGTAGCCAGATTCATCTATCCCCAGTAACTCCACCAAAGGTGCCTCCGGAATGGGATTGGCAGATTCGGTGACCTGGTCCACCTCCTGAGCTGGAATAAAAACAGTGGCACTGCTGCCGATGGGCACTGTTATGTCCATTGTGAATTGTCCGGGTTGCTGCTGCCAGTGAATACCAGCATCTCCGAATACCGTCCGGTTGAAATACTTAACAAATGAAACCTCCTGCACCGGTTTTGGTTTGAATATGATATGCCGGTACCCCGGGTTCATAGGATCCGTTTGCATACCGGCCAGGTCCCGGTAAAACCAGGTGAGTCCACCTCCAAACATAGGATGATTATGTGAGCCAGTATTGTCCCAGAACTCCCGGGTAGTAGTGGCTCCATCCTGCAACCAAAAACCAAAACTCGGTTCGGTGGTTTTGTTCAGGGCTTCATAGGCCATTTCGTTTAATCCATGATCGGACAGGACCTCAAAAAGTAATCTGGTTCCATAAATGCCGGTATGCACATGTCCTCCGTTCTGCAATAGATTCTGCTTCAAAGACGACACCACTCTAGGTAGTTCTGCCTCCGGCACACCCATGTCAAGGGCGAATACGTTTGCTCCGTGGTCACCAAAAGTTCCTTGTGAATTATCATAAAACCTTCGTTGGAAACCATTTTGAATACCTGATCTAATTCGACTAAAGGCACTTGCATCTCCTGCATTTCCCAGGACTGCGGCTGCCTTAACCAGGATATCGGTACATTTCCAAAAGAAATAGCTGTGTACCATCTCATCGGGCGGACATTGTCCTTCATAGCACCCCCACTCACCCAGATTAAACCACTTGAGTACCTCACCATCGCGTCCGGTTCGCTGCAGGTGCATGATACTATCACTGTCCAGCCAACCGGACATGTAGCTGACATATCCCTTCATTGCCTGATAATTCTCCTCCAGAATATCTTCGGATCCGTAATGTAGATAGTACTCCCAGGGCATAATACAGACTGCTGCTCCCCAGGCTACACCACCACCACAACCCGGTTGCCAGGGCGCACAGTTGGGTACGTATCCGGTACTTTTAATCTGCGCCCCCCGCACGTCGCCGATCCACTTATGGTAAAAAGACCGGGCATCAAAATTGTGCATTACGGTGGCACAGGCTACCTGGCCATCGCCAGTATAGGGAGATCGTTCCCGATGCGGGCAGTCACTGGCAACTCCACCATGCATGTTGTCGAGTTGACTTCGCTGCCAGATCTGGTTGATCCGGTTAAAGAGTTCATTTGATGTTTCGAACTTTGCAGTTCGTTCGATATAGGTGTTCACTGCTTCTGCTGTAATGTGCGCTTCTGTCAACTCTCCTGGCCAGTTGACCACTTCCACCTCGCTAAATACAAACCAGTTAAACCTGGGGGCATAGGACTCATTACCGCTGCCATTTAGAATATATATATTTTCACCGGACGGGGTATTGCTGATAAATTTGAGTGCTATCTTTTGCCCCTGGGGTCCATCGATATGGTTTAGGCGCGCCCATCCAGAAACCTCCACCCCAAAATCCACCAGGTGGTTTCCATTATCCAATCTTTCAATGGATACCGGCTTTATTTCCTCCATCACCTTATCGGGATAAGGAGTATGAGCTACCAGTTTTCCAAAGGGAGTGTCTCTAATAGCTGAGGATTGCCATCCCGATTCATCAAAATCCGGCTCACTCCATCCGGGCATTTCCAATCGGGCATCGTAGGTCTCTCCGTAAAATACCATATCCATCAATATGGGACCTTTCGCAGCTTTCCAGGTATCATCAGTTACAATAATTTCACTGGTGCCATCCTGGTAAGTGAGATGAATTTGACCGAGAAACCTGGGGGACCCGTAAGACCCTGACCAGTATTTTGAAGCATTGTAAAATCCATTGCCTACGATGGCGCCCAGGGCATTTTTACCGGGTTTGATCCGATCGGTAATATCATAAGACAGATACATAATCTTGTATTCTTCAAAATCGTCCGGCAAGGGAATGTTGGTTTCCATCAGGTAATCTCTTTTACCGTAGTTGGTCTGATTTGGTACCAGTACTTCATCTCCCTGTTTGTTTCCGTTAATATAGAATTCGAAATATCCCAATCCGGTAACATATGCCTTAGCCTGGGCAATTTTTTTGGTCACCTCAAACTCCTTGCGAAAATAGGGTGCCGGCGGTGGCCATTGCTCCACCGGAGCGTCAGGCCAGCCCGGTTCTGGTAATGCCTCCTCACCCTGCCAGGGTGCCCCTATCCATTGTGCCTGCCATTCAGTTGCTTCCAGAATTCCCATCCCCCAATAGGCGGGCTTACTCCATTCAGATACCAGTCCCTGCTCGTCCCAGACTCTTACCTGCCACCAGCAGTCCTGTCCTGAGGTTAACTCCTGACCCTGATAAAGTACCTGGTTGGAACGACCTGAATTTACCCGGCCGCTGTCCCAAAGGTCTGGGGTAGCCAGCAAGGATTCACTGGAAGCTACCCTTACCTGATACGCTGTTTGGGTCATACCCCTGAAATCACCGGTAACCTGGTTGATCCAGCCAAGCCTGGGATGCAAACGATCTACCACCGATGGATTCACTACATACTCACAGGATAAGCCGGCCGGCACCATTGAGCTAATCTCAGGTTGTTTGCAGGCTATTAACAGGGTAAAGCAAATAGTAAATATTGACCTCATGACCATCATTTCCTTATATTATTTCTTAATTTATAGTAGTTAACAAAACCAATCAACCTGTACTTTCAGGTGAAACTATCAAATCATTATGGACAATGCGAATCTATTCCTAAAATCTCTATTCCTGTGCCTGGCAACACTCTGGTGTGTTTCAGGAATAACCCTTGCTCAAACCGATGAAGAAATTCTGGCATTATACCAGGGATTACGGGTAGCTGATGTATCTGATGGCCTGGATATGGTAGGGCTACAGGACAAATGCCTGATGGATACCCGGATTGAAGCACTTTGGAAAGATACCAACGACATGTCTCATATTTTTCGGGGTATCGCAGTGACTGCCCGTTACGTGCCCACCAACCGGATTGTTAAGACCCCCATGGACAAAGAAGAGTTCCAACAATGGGAGGGTCAGTGGTATGGCGAGCTCTCAAACGAGCCATTCGTGGAATTCATCAAACCAGGTACTGCCATTATACTGGATGTACAGGGTGATGGTGATACCGGGTCGGTGGGTTCATTCAACTCCCTGGACTGGTTTAGCCGGGGTGCACGGGGCATCGTTTCAAACGGTGGGATCCGGGATACCGACGAAATTATTAAACAAAAAATACCCACCTACCTCGACCACGCCAACCGCGGCAGAGGGATCAGGCCGGGTCGCAATGAAATTGAATCGGTCAATCAACCTGTTTCTCTGGGTGGTGTGTTGGTGCGGCCGGGAGACGTTATTGTGGCAGACGGCGATGGCGTTGCGGTGGTACCGAGGGAACACGCCCAGGCGGTGGCCGGGTTTGCCCTGGAAATTCTCAAAAAGGACAAATCCGCACGTCGAAGTTTATATGAAAAACTGGAAATTCCCCTGGACAGTACAGTGGAGGAGTAGTTAGTAGTTATAAGTGTAAGTGAAGATTTGGCGGATACAACAACTCATAAATTGACAAAGATCAGTCCCAATAATCCTACTACTATCAGATAATAAATAGTGGGTATAATGGTTCGGCGAAGTACCAGTCCTTCTTTCCCCAAAAACCCCACGGTAGCGGAGGCAGCTACCACGTTGTGAATGGCTATCATATTTCCGGCGGCGGCACCCACCGCCTGGAGCGCTACTATGGTAAATGTTGGCATTGAAAGTTTAAGCGCTACTCCCAGTTGAAACAATGAAAACATGAGGTTGCTTACCGTATTGCTACCCGCAATAAATGCACCTAAAGCGCCAATGGAGGCGGTAAACAGGGGATATACCTGACCAACACTGTTTGCCACAAATTCTGCCATGGCAATGGGCATTCCCGGAATATCCCCCGGGTTAGCTCCGGAATTGATATAAATCCGCACCATTGGCACCGTGAACACCAGTACAAATCCGGCCCCTATCAACATTTTTGCACTATCTGATAACGCTATAGCCACTTCCCTGAGATACATCCTGTGGGAAATTATGGTAATCAGGCCTACTACCAGCAAGATAGTGCCAGGCAGGTAGAGCGGCGTGCTGGAAGCGGAAATTGAAGTGCCGAATATCTCGGTCCAGCTGATCTTTACACCTGTGAGCCATCCTTTTACCGGTAATTGACTCAGCCGGGTGATCACCAGAATGGCCGCTAGCACCAGGTAAGGTGACCAGGCCTTAATTAGAGTCATGCCACTCCCGGTGGCAGATTTTGTGACATCAATTTTCAGCTTTCCAAACCACTGTTCTGGCCAGTTTTCTTCACTGTCGAATGTCCAGGTGGATTTTGGAAGCAGAAATTTTCGCTTTGCCGCAACTACCACTATGGCTATCCCCACCAGTGACCCCAATAAAGAAGGAAACTCCGGCCCCAACAACCTGCCGGTGATGGCATAGGGAACTGTAAATGAAATACCTGCAAAAAGAGCAAAGGGTAATACCTCCAGACCCTCTTTCCAGGATTTATTCTTACCGAAGAAGCGGGTCATCATGCATACCATAAGCAATGGCATCAGGGTACCGGTGATTCCGTGAAAAATCACCACCTGGTCAGTGACTTGCTGTATATACTGGTTGAAATTCAGCGACAAGTGGGTTAGCTCCTGGTTTAACTCGGCACTTTGTAACCCTCCGGAAATTCCCACCAATATGGGAGTTCCCACCGCTCCGAAAGTCACCGCAGTGCTTTGTACCATCATTCCCAGCATTACCGCGCAAAAGGCCGGGAATCCCATCCCAACCAATAGTGGGGCCACCACCGCCGCCGGAGTTCCAAACCCTGCAGCACCTTCAATAAAGGAACCGAATAACCAAACCAGGATAATTACCTGTATCCTGCGGTCCTCACTGATATCCATAAACCCAGAGCGGATAACTCCTAATGCCCCGGAGTAGTTCAGCAGGTTGAGCAACACAATGGCGCCGAATATTATGTAGAGTATATCGAAGGTGATGAAAAGTCCCTGAATGGTGCTGGCCACCAGGTAGTCCCATGAGATGTTCCAGAAGACATAGGCGATTACCACGGTAATGGCAAAAGATATCGGCATGGCTTTTTTAGCCGGTATTCTCAGCCCTACCAACAGAATGGCCGCAGAAAGAATGGGCACAAATGCCAGTAGCGCCAGCAATAAATTTGACATATCTTAAATCAGGTGAAAGTGAAAATAACCTCGACTTTGGGTTTTTCCCAAATCAACATTGGTAAAGGAGGGCTGCTACCCCTCATGCCTTTTGAGGTGTTTTATCCATATCGACAGAACCATGACTGGAAAGATTCCGGCCATCCCCGGTCAGTCTGTTAGCCTCTCTTTTAATTTTTCCATAAGTGAACGGAGCCATCATTAGACCCAGAAAAGTTTTTGGATAATTTGGCATATTATTGATTCCAATGTCATCTCCGGGGGTTTCACCTTTAGGCAGATGAAAAGTTCCAAACAGGATATCCCAAAAAATCACATCGCCGCCATAGTTTGAATTGCCTTCTTCCAGCTTTTTGGAATGGTGATAGCGATGATTTTTAGGGGATGAGAAAATGTAGTCAAAAGGACCCAGGATTAGGTCCATATTGGTATGCTGGAAACGTCCTATGGTCCGGCCCAGCAACCCGGTTACAAAAACTACTTCCACCGGTGCCTGTACAAAGGCCAATGGAATACCCCACAACAGACTTGACACCAGTCCTTCCAGGGGATGAGACCGGGTCCCGTTGAACCAATACAACCGTTCGGAGGAGTGGTGCACTGCGTGCCAGCGCCACATAAACTCGTTTTCATGCATCCAGCGATGGTACCAATAACGGAAAAAGTCATTTATGGATAATAATAACAGAACCTGCAATACCGGATGTATCCCCACCGGCCAAATGGATTGACCGATTGCCGGTGAAATCTCCTGAACTACCAGTGAGATGGTAGCCAGACGGATTGGTCGATTGATGTAGTCACCCCAAAACTTACCACCAAAAAACAGCATCATATCTACGGAAGCTTCCCGGTCATCCAGCCACCTGCGACTAAATGGAATGAGGTGTTCCAGCGGGGCAAAAATTAACCCGTAAAATATGAACATGACAATGGTACCGATAAAGGTCCTTACCGTATAACCGTTTTTTACCAGTTCAAAGCCGATCACAAAGGTCAACGCCATGAAAATCGGATAGATGGATATTTGAAGTAATTTTTTAAAAAAGGTGCCCTCAATCCGGTAGCTCAGCGGATCTATCCTGCACAGAACCCATCTGAAAGGTGCATGGAAATATCGGTAGATAAACTCCTCCAGGGCCAGAAGTGCCTTTTCAAACCAGCGGATCAGCTTTGTTCCAGTATTTGTGTTTTGGTCAACGTCCATGGGAATGGAGTTCAATTAGAAATATATTAAAAATATTGAAATGAACAAGGGAAGGTGGGCAGGGGGCAGTTGGCAGTGGGCAACTAAATGCGGACTGCAAACTGCAAACTGCTAATCGCGGACTACGTACTGAAAGCACACATGCCCCTGAATTGAGATTGTTCTGGTTTTGTTGTAAAATTGGAAATTTAACGGTTACAGGTAATGAGATACCCTTTAATACTACTTGCGTTCCTTATTGGCTTTGCGGCAGGGTGTGGCCAGCAGGAAAACCCGGATCCTGCCGCCTCCTCCGATGATCGGATTTTGTTTCAACTACTCGAACCGGAACTTACCGGAGTAGATTTTATTAATGAAGTAGTTGATGGTGAGTTTTTTAACTCCATAAGCTATCGAAATTTTTACAACGGTGGAGGTGTAGCCATTGGCGACATCAACAATGATTCCTTACCCGATATTTATTTTACCGCCAATCAGAAAGCCAATAAATTGTACCTTAACAATGGCGATTTCAGTTTTACAGATATTACAGAACAAGCCGGCGTGGCAGGCACCAAAGCATGGAGTACCGGTGTAAGTATGGCTGATGTCAACGGAGATGGATTAATGGATATCTATGTTTGTAACTCTGGTGATCTTGAGGGTGAGGACAAAGAGAATGAGTTGTTCATTAACAATGGTGATCTGACCTTCACTGAAAGTGCCGCCAGCTATAATCTCAACAACTCCGGGTACACCACCCATGCCGCTTTTTTTGACTATGACCTGGACGGAGATCTGGATTGCTACATTCTCAACAACAGTTTTCGTGACCCCAGTAAGATTGAGCTTTACCGCAAGGTTAGGGAAGAATCCATCGATCCGGGTGGAGATAAGTTAATGCGCAATGATCAAGGGTCTTTCGTGGACGTTACGGAAGAATCGGGAATTTATAGCAGCGACATTGGGTTCGGTCTGGGAGTTGCTGTCAGTGATCTTGACAGTGACGGCTATCCCGATATTTATATTAGTAATGACTTCTGGGAACGCGATTACCTATACCTGAACCAAGGTGATGGCAGATTCAGCGAGGAACTGATCCAACGTATCAACTATTGCTCTATTTCCAGTATGGGAGCGGATGTAGCGGACCTCAACAACGACGGCAGCCCAGAAATCTTTACCACCGACATGCTCCCGGCCGATAATTATCGGTTGAAGACTTCAACCGCTTTCGATCCGTACCACCTGGAGGACCTAAAGTATCGGGCCAACTTCCATTATCAAATGCCTCAGAATTGCCTGCATTTAAACAATGGGATGGCGGATTTTCAGGAGATAGGGATGTTATCAGAGGTGGCCGCCACCGACTGGAGTTGGGGGGCTTTGATTTTCGATTTTGAAAATGATGGTCACCGCGACATTTTTGTAAGTAACGGGATTACCCGGGACCTGATGTCAATGGATTTTCGCGATTTCGTCGCTAATGAGCAAAACAAACAGAAAATTATTGATGAGAAGGGAAAATTCGACCAAAGAGACTTCGTGGCCTTGATGCCCAGCAACCCACTGAAGAACTATGCATTTCAGGGACATGGTTCGCTGGTATTTAAAAATTACGCCCGTGAATTGGGATTGGATCAACCGTCTTTTAGCAACGGAGCGGTTTACGGGGACCTGGACAATGATGGAGATCTGGACCTGGTAGTCAACAATATCAATGAGCATAGCTTTATTTACCGCAACCAGGCATCTCAAATCAATGGCAACCACTTCATCAAGCTAAGATTCGAGGGATATGGCAGTAATCTTTTCGGAATCGGTGCCAGAGTTACCTTAAGCACAGGTGAAACCACCTACTTGCTGGAGAATTTCAGCAACCGAGGATTTCAGAGCAGTATCGAACCCTCCCTGCTGTTTGGGATTGGGACCGCTGAAAATATTGATGAGCTTACAGTGACCTGGCCCGATGGCCGCCAACAGCAACTTCAAAACGTACCGGTTGACCAGACACTAACTCTCAGGTACCGGGATGCAGGGGAAAAAATGGTTCAGGAGTCCGGTGAGACACAAGCTCCGTTATTCCGTGCGCTTGACCTCCCCTCTACCGCCATTCACAAAGAAAACCGGTACAATGATTTTGACCGTGAAATTCTGCTAAATCAAATGCTTTCCACTGAGGGACCAAGGTTGATTACCGGCGATATTAATAACGACAGTAAGGAAGACTTCATTCTGTTGGGTGCTAATGGGGATTCTGATAAGATATTTGTGCAGAATCAAGCGGGAAATTTTGTTTATAAACAAAGTCGGGCACTGTATAGTGACCGGAATTTTGAAAGTACCTGTGGCGCAATTTTCGATCAGGACGGCGACGGGGATATGGACTTGATGATCGGGTCCGGAGGCAATGAGATAGAAATGGACCGTCAATTCTTTGAAGTTCGTTTGTACAAAAATGATGGACGGGGGAATTTTACCAGAGATTATAACTCCGTACCACAGGTTATTGGTAATTTTTCTACCCTGGAAGCGGCTGATTATGATCAGGACGGAGCCATCGATGTATTCTTAGGTGCCAGGTCCGTTCCGGGAAATTACGGTTTACCTCCCAGAAGCTACTTATTGAGAAATGTTAACGGCACCTTTATAGACAAAGCTCCGGAAGCTTTGGCGAACTTCGGTATGGTAACAGACGCCAGTTGGAGTGATATCGACGCTGACGGTGATCATGATTTGATAGTAGTGGGTGATTGGGAAGCGATCGTTATTTTCACTAACAACAGTGGCAATATCCAACAGCACAGCTCCCAGCCACAAAGTACCGGTTGGTGGACCAGGATCGAACCGGCTGACCTGGACAATGACGGAGACCTGGATTTCGTACTGGGCAACTGGGGATTGAATACCAAGTTCAAAGCATCGCCAGCGCAACCGTTAACCATGTTTGTCAACGATTTTGATGACAATGGAAAAAGTGAATTCATTCTGAACTGGTACCCTCCGGCCGATAACCAACAATATCCATTTGCCAGTAAAATGGATCTCACCTCCCAGCTGCCGGGGCTACGCAAAGAAATTCTTCGATATGAGGATTATGCTTACAAAACTTATGATTCATTATTTGGCCCGGGGGTCAGGGAAAGATCCATTCCTTACCAGGCCGAATATCTGGAATCTGCCATCTTATGGAACAACGGAAACATGCATTTCAAACTGGAAGCTTTGCCGTTGGAAGCACAGGTGGCACCGGTTTACGGAATAACGGTACATGACCTGGACCAGGATGGCCAGCAGGACATTTGGCTGGGAGGAAATTTTTATGCCCTTAAACCACAGGTTGGGCGCTGCGATGCCAGCCGGGGTATATTTCTAAAAGGATCCGGCACTGCCGGAAAATTCACCTACCAAGCCCCACGGGATATCGGGATATACGTTACCGGTGAAGTCAGAGATGCCAGGATAATTGATGCTGCCGGACCGAAACTGTTGATTGCCAGGAACAATAATTCCATGCTGTTATTCGAACGAAGTAGCCAATGATTGGTGTTAAGTGTGTAGATCCTAATATTTTGACTGTGCGAAATTTCTGTGGCAAAGTATCCTAAATTTTAGCAGATTTGTATAATGACTACCTAAAATCACCATGAAAAACCTGGTTTATAAGTTGTTTGCTCTTATTACCATACCTCTGTCGGCAATACTTCCCGGTCAGGGCATTCTGGGGCAATCAGAATATTCCACTCAATTCACCTTACTGGAGGCCGGTACCAGTGGCATTGACTTTGAAAATACCCTGTTGGATACCAAGGATCACAATATCCTTATTTATTCCAATTACTATGGAGGAGCCGGAGTTGGGGTGGGTGACTTTAATAATGACGGATTACAGGATATCTATTTTGCAGGTAACCTGGTAGCTGATAGAATTTACCAGAACCTGGGCGATCTTAAGTTTAAAGATATTACCGCGGAAGCCGGTATTGTCGATAATGGTGGATGGTCTTCCGGTGTACTGGTAGGAGATATTAACAATGACGGTTGGCTGGATGTATATGTATGCAG
>JAUIKU010000354.1 GCA_030430675.1 Bacteroidia bacterium
ATGGTTGCCGGTAATCCCACTCCATATATCATCGCCGTCGAGTTTCATTCCGGGATCCAGTCCCGTGCCGGCGCGTCCTGCCAGGGTGGCGAAAATATCAGTTACCTTTACCATTCCGGTTACTTTTCCCGGAGCTAGTGTCCCGGGCCAGTTGAGCAGGGCCGGAACCCGTATTCCTCCCTCGTATACTTCTGTTTTAGATCCTCTCAGTGGTAAATTATCACCCAGTTTGGCATAGGGTCCGTGTCTCATTTCATACTCAAAAGTAGGGGTCCAATCCAGCTGTCCTCCATTATCGCTCATAAATATCACCAGGGTATTGCTGCGAAGGTCCAGGGCTTCCAGTTTTGATATCAATTGTCCCACCGCATGGTCCAGGTGGGTCATGGAAGCGGCGTATAGTTTCCTGGATGCCGGCATATTCGCTTCTTCATAGGGGGCCAGCCATTGGTCTGATTCCTGCACCGGATAGTGAGGGACACTGTAAGGTAAGTAGAGAAAGAAAGGCCTGGATTTATCGCGAACCGAAGTTATGAAAGTTATGGCTTCCTCGGTGATCAGATCGGTGGCATGGCCATCCTGATCCATAAACTGGTCCATTCGGTGCCAGCTGCGGTCTCCATTCTTATAGCGATGGGTGTATTGGTCGATCTGACCATGCAGGAAGCCATAGCTATGATCAAAACCATACTGCAGGGGTCCGTTCTGCGGATCAAGTCCCAGGTGCCATTTACCGGCGATGGCGGTGGTATAACCCTGTTCACGCAGCATGCCTGGAAGGGTGACTACTCCAGCAGGCAGTACCTGGGTGCTTCTCATAGCAATGGGGTGGGTAATGCCGAACCGGCTGGCATACCTGCCGGTCAACAGTGCCGCCCGGGTAGGTGAGCAGGTGGGATAAACGTAAAAATTATCCAATTGCACTCCCTCTGCAGCTAACTGGTCGATGTTGGGAGTGAGTATTTCGGGGTTGTGATAGCCTACATCGTTCCATCCGGTATCATCCGCCACGATCAGCAGGATATTGGGAGTGAGATGATCGGAAGAAGAACATCCCATGCATAGCAGCAACAGGCAGAGTAAGCGTACTCTCATGCTGCGAGTATAATATTTATTTTCTAATCCTGCCAGACCTTGGATTTTAGATATTAGATTTCGGATATTCCATACCAGATCTACAGGATCCCTTTACCCAGGTAGGGCCTCAGCTTTGGTGACACCTCCCGTTGTATCAGTACCTGGTGCCATTTCCACTTCTCTGTTTTTTCAGGAGTTTTAACAAAGGTAACTTCTTTGCCGTTTTTAACGGCCACAGGTTCGCCGTTCAGGTATAGAATTCTGTTGTTGATGGTGGCCGGTACCCTTCCCCCAGGGGTAATGATCCCGGTAAGATTCAATGGATCTGCCGCACTGATGGAAATGAGCTGGTCGGATTTGGAATGCCTGGTAACCGACCGGAGCTTGGTAACTGCTTCTTTAAGGGCAAACTGCTCGCCCCATACACCTGTCACAAATCGACCGCCCCGGATTTGACCCCGTGCTTCCAGTAATCTGAATACCCTTACCAGGTCCCGCCAGGGGGGCAGTGTTTTTTCCCGGTCTACTAATTTCCTGAATACCACCCCGTATCTTCGCAGTAATATCATGGCTATCTCAATAAGCTCGGATTGCTCCAGTGCCTGGGTTGCCCCATCCGATTCTTTTGATGGATCTTCAGGTTCCCGTGGGATGATGGCCCACCTGCCGGCTTCTTCTACAGTAAAAATGTTTTGCTTTCTTCTGCGGCTGTGACTGATTTTAAATTTCCCTGGTACCAACAGCGCCCTTAGTCCGTTGAAGCTGTCCGAGGTAACCAGCCCATAGGATACCAGCTCCGCCAGGGTTTCTTCCACCTCTACCTTGAGCATCTTTAGATCACCGGAGATCTGGTTAAAAAAGGAGGCACCCCGGGAAACCAGATACTGCCAGACTTTTTTCCCATTACTTCCCAGCAATGCGGTGTCTATCGGACTTCTCAACAATTTCCAAAGGTCGAGGTGTTCCCTGCGAATAAAAGTTACCGGGGTGGTCTTTACCGGGCTTTTTGAAAGGTTCTTATTGGAAAACCGCCCCCATATAAAATTGCCTGACAAACAATGGATGTCCAGCCACAGGTAATCATAATCCTTTACCCTGGACGGAAAGACATCTCCTTCCCAGGCCGCGGCTGGCGCTTCAAACCCTTCCAGCTGCTCCAGTACATTTTCCAAAGCCTGCGGACCCTCAAGCCGGCTTTCTGGGGTAACAAACTGCCACTCAAAAAGGAAGCGCATAAAATCCGCGGCCGGTACCGGGGCTATTTCTCGTCTTAACTTCCGCAGGGTGTAGCGGTGAATCCTGGCCAGCAATCTGCGCTCACACCATTCACCTTGGCCATTTGAGGTATACTGTCCCCTGAAGACAAACCCTTCCTGCTCAAGCTTTAGTAGCGCCATCTCCAATTTTGAATCCGCCAGCTGAAACTCATGAGCCAGCCGGGTGACAGTTACCGGCCCCAATACCTCCATTCTGCTGCGGAGCAGTTCCACTAGGCATTCGTCCGGGCTGTGTATGGTTTGGCGGTATTTAAGGGGGATCTTTATATCATCCAGAACGGTTAGATCGGGAAAAACAGATTTGATTTCGGTAAGCCGTTCCACTGCTACCCACCATTTAATGCCCTCTGTGATTAAAGCCAAAGCCCGGCCTTGTTGTACCAGCGATTCAAACAAATCAGCCCACAGGGGATTTTGGTGGCCTT
>JAUIKU010000124.1 GCA_030430675.1 Bacteroidia bacterium
GCCAAGCAGATCGAGATCATTCAAGAATACAACCCCGAAGTAATAGGCGTCGATGCATTTTTCCGAAAATTGAACGACCCCTGGCAGGACAGCATTTTGGCCACTACCATGAATAGGGTAGAAAACCTGGTGCTGGTGACCAAATTGAACCACTATAACCCTAACTTGGGAGTATTTGATACACTGGAAACCTCCAATCCATTGTTTCTAACCAATGCACAGCTGGGGTTTGCCAATCTGATTACTCCGGCCCGGGAGCAGGATAATTTCAAAGTTTGCCGCTCCTTCTCCCCCCTGGAGTGGACCTCTAAGGGAAAACAAGAGTTGTTTGCCTTAAAACTGGCACAGATCTATAATCCGGAATCTGCTCGCAAATTCCAAGAGCGCCAAAATCCGGTAGAATTGATTAACTATGGAGGTAACATAGTGGGGGCCAACAGTAAAAACAGTGAGTTTACCAACAAGTTCATGGTACTGGACTGGATGGATATCTTCGAGGGGAACTTTGTACCGGAGGTCTTTGCCGACAAGGTGGTAATCATGGGTTACCTGGGGGAAGATCTGAACGATACCTCATGGGAAGATAAATTATATACTCCTCTCAATAAGGAATATGCCGGACGTACGAATCCGGACATGTACGGCGTGGTGGTCCATGCCAACATTTTGTCAATGATACTCAATGAAACCTATATCGAATCCATGAGCGAGAGAACAGCAATACTGATCGGTGTGCTGCTTTGTTTGCTTAACGTTATTTGTTTTTCCCTGATATACAAGCTATTACCGCGGTGGTATGATGGGCTCACTAAGTCAATTCAATTGATTGAAGCCCTGGTATTATTACTAATAGTGGTTCTGGTATTCCACTTTTTTAGTTATAAACTAAACCTGACTCTGGGGATTATTGCCGTATTATTCGCAGGAGATTCCCTGGAGGTATATTATGGCGTATTGAAAAATTTGTTCTCAAAAGAGCAAAGGAGGTTACTTTTTCAACCCCTGCAGGATTAATGAATGTAAAACAGAATTTAACTTATCAAATACAGAATATAATGAAACTAATATTTAGGGCTTTATCATTAGTGATTCTAATCACACTCCCCGTTAAAGGCCAAGACTATGTTTTCAAAGTTCTGGCAAATAAGGGAGGCAATACAGTAAAGATCGCCGAACAGTCAACCCAATGGGAGCCTATTAGGACCGGGACTACGCTCAACAGCGATGATGAGCTGCATATTTCCGACAATGCCTACATAGGTTTGGTTCATGCCAGTGGCAAGACGGTGGAACTAAAAGATCAGGGTAACTATTTCGTACGGGATCTGGCCGCAAAACTGGGTAACACCAGGTCTAGTGTTGCCAGTAAATACGCTGATTTTGTGATCAATAAGATGACTACAGATGAGAGTGAGGATATAAACAGAAACCATCGAAAGTACTTAACCGTAACCGGAGCGGTAGAGCGCAGCGTGCTTGAAGCCCCCATTACCTTAAGAATGCCAAGTTCGGTGGAAGTACTGACAGAAAAAGCACTGATCAGATGGGATGAAGTGGAGCAGGCCGATCAATACATCTTTACCGTAAAAAATATGTACGACGAGGTGATACTTACCGAAGAGGTAAATCAGCCTTACATATGGCTTGAGCTGGCCAAAGCACCGGTGAATGCCGAAGAACTGGTAATAGTGAGCGTCAGGGTCAAGGACAACGACAAGATATATTCCGGAAATTATGGCATTAAGCGCCTGACCGGAGTGGATGCAGATCCAATTCTCAAGGAGTTAAATCAATTGTCCGGCTCTCTTAAGGAAGAGTCTTCTTTGAACAAGTTGATTCTGGCCACTTTTTACGAAGAGAATAATCTGTTGATCGATGCACTGATCAACTACGAGAAGGCGGTACAGCTGTCACCTGATGTTGAACAATTCAACATTGCTTACCAGTTGTTTACCAAGAGAAATGGATTGCAGTAACAACAATGAGAAATTGACTGAACTAAAATAAATTCTGTTCCTGTAAGGAGGGTCGCGCTAATGGCGTGATCCTTTTCGTGCTGGCAGGAACGGGGATACTTAATTGAAAAAGAGTTAAAAATGAATTAAATTACTAATTAGCACGAGGTGTCAGACAGGTGTGTGAGGCTTAAAAACCATGATAAACGCTCAATTAAAAAAAGGGCTGTGTCTGACATTAATGCTGGTGCTACTACTTACAGTTCCTTCACAGGCTCAGATCCGTATCGACACTTCATACACCGCTGAATCTCTGGTTAAACAGATTTTGATCGGTAATGGAGTACTTGTAGGACCGGTTACTTACCAAGGACCGAAACATGCTCTGGCTCATTTTAGCGATCCTGGCTTCAACGTACATCTTGAAGAAGGGATTGTACTTACCACTGGCAACGCCTTTTTTGTAAAGGGCCCCAACAGGGTGCCGGATCGAGGTTGGGCCAGCGGTACTAAAGGAGATCCCGATTTGGATGTAATAAGTGCCGGACAGACACACGACGCCGCCATTCTGGAGTTCGACTTTGTCACAACTTCGGAATACTTGTCCTTTAACTTCACTTTTGGATCCGAGGAATACCTGGAATATGTGGATTCCAAGTACAACGATGTCTTTGGCTTTTTTGTAGACGGACCTGGCCTGGATCATGTTAACCTGGCGGTTTTACCAAGGACCGGAGAACCCATAACTGTCAACAATATCAATCACAAGAAGAACCGTAAGTTTTACCACGACAACGGGTTCCAAAATACCAGCCATCCGTTTATCTGGGATAACAGGAAAAAGAAACCTGTTCGAAACAAGCGTTATGGTAAAACTGCCAAGGAATCACCCTATGACGTACAGTTCGATGGCTTTACCCAGGTGCTGGAAGCCCGCTGCATGGTTGTCCCCAACGAAGTGTACCACATTAAACTAGCCATCGCGGATGTGGCGGATTATATTCTTGATTCCGGGGTATTTCTGGAAGCCGGTTCTTTTAGAAGTTTTGGTGAACAGGTGGTGGTGCTTGATGATCACTTTGCGCCGGTACAGAATCACCAAGCACCAACGCTGCCAGATATCAAGGTTCGCGCATTGGAGCCCAAACCGCATCAGACGGTACTTACCGCATTACCCAAAGGTCCGACCAGACTGGCCCCGGTTTCCCGGAGAGGATTCAATATTCACTTTGATTTTAATTCATTCGACATTGCTCCCATATATAATCATCAGCTAAGGGCATTGTCAGGGCTGTTCCAGCAATATCCCCAGGCCATGGTTAAAATAATCGGACACACCGATAATGTCGGTTCCAGGGCTTACAACCAGAGGCTTTCTGCCAGGAGATCCAAAGCGGTAGCCAATTATCTGATGGACCAGGGAGTAGAAAGCTTTAGGATTGAAACACTATTCTATGGTGAGACACAGCCAATATACGCTAACAGTACCGCCTATGGCCGAACCCTGAACCGAAGGGTGGAGTTCGTCGTGGAGTACCAGCCAGAGTTCAACGCCAACTTCAAAAAACCGAATTTGGTGGACAACTAGGAGGCTTTGGTAATTCGCAATACTTAATTTCCAGTTGAATTAAGTAGTTTGTTCAAGATCTCTACTGCCGCGCTGGAAATTACTGTGCCCGGTCCAAATACTGCCATTACCCCCTGGTTAAGTAGGCTTGAGTGATCCTGTTCCGGTATAATGCCTCCTGCCACTACTGCAATATCTGACCTCCCCAGGGCTGATAGCTCATCTATTAGCTCCGGAATAAGAGTCTTGTGACTACCAGCCAATGTACTTATACCGACCAGGTGAACGTCGTTTTCCATGGCTTGTTTGGCTACTTCACGTGGTGTTTGAAACAGGGGCCCGATATCAACGTCAAACCCGATATCGGCAAAGCTGGTGGCAATTACTTTAGCGCCCCGATCATGACCATCCTGTCCCATTTTGGCAATCAAAACTCTGGGCCTGCGACCGGTCTTTTTTTCAAATTGATCGGCCAGGTCCCGGGCTATTAAGAATTGTGATTCATTCATAACTTCTTTAGCGTAGACTCCTGATACGGATTGAATGGTGGCTTGATGCCTTCCGACCACCGATTCCAATGCCATCGATATTTCGCCTAAGGTGGCATTGGCCTTTGCCGCTGCCACCGCGCACTCCAGCAGATTTCCGGTACCGGATTTCGCACACACTTCAATGTCGTGTAGTGTTTCATCTACGTGCTTCTGGTTTCTTTGTTTTTTGACTTGTTCAATTCTGGCAATTTGAGCCTCTCTTACTTTATGATTGTCTATCTCCAGCAGTTCCAAATTGATTTTTTCCGTTGAATGGTATTTGTTTACTCCCACTATGGTATCTTTTCCACTTTCTATTCGTCCCTGTTTACTGGCGGCTGCCGCTTCAATCCGGGATTTAGGCAAGCCGGTCTCAATGGCTTTAATCATACCACCCAGGGATTCAATTTCGGCTATGTGTTTCATTGCCCGATCATACAACCGTTTTGTAAGCGTTTCGATATAAAACGAACCTCCCCAGGGATCTATGGATTTGGTAATGTCGGTTTCGTTTTGGAGGAACAGCTGAGTGTCACGCGCAATTTTGGCTGTGTGATCTGTTGGTAGCGCTATAGCCTCATCCAAAGCATTGGTATGCAGGGATTGGGTTCCACCCAGCACTGCCGACATTGCCTCAATGCAGGTACGGGTGATATTGTTCACAGGATCTTGCTCTGTTAGGGACCACCCGGAAGTTTGACAGTGTGCCCGCAATGCCATGGATCTGTCAATGGTGGGATTGAAGGACTTTACAAGTTGGGCCCAGAGCAGCCGGCCAGCCCTTAGTTTGGCAATTTCCATAAAATGATTCATGCCAATGGCCCAGAAAAAAGATATTCGCGGGGCCAAATCATCTATTTTAAGTCCTGCTTTTATGCCTGTCCGCAGATATTCCAGTGCATTGGCCAGGGTATATGCCAGTTCTAAGTCGGCCGGGGCACCCGCCTCGTGAAGGTGATAGCCGCTGACGCTTATTGAATTGAACCTGGGCATCTTCCGGGAACAGTATGAAAATATATCTGCGATGATCCTCATTGAGAATTCAGGTGGATAGATGTAGGTATTCCTCACCATAAACTCTTTTAGAATATCATTTTGAATAGTACCACGCAATTGATCCAAAGCAACTCCCTGTTTTTCAGCAGTGGCAATATAGAAGGCCATAACCGGCAGTACCGCCCCATTCATGGTCATGCTTACCGAAATCTGGTCCAGCGGTATATCGGTAAACAGTATATCCATATCCTCTACTACATCGATGGCTACCCCTGCCTTGCCCACATCACCTTTTACCCTGGGATGGTCTGAATCGTATCCCCGGTGTGTAGGTAAATCAAAAGCAACCGACAACCCTTTTTGTCCCGCTGCCAGATTACGTCGGTAGAAAGCATTGGATTCTTCAGCAGTGGAGAAGCCGGCGTATTGTCTGATGGTCCAGGGCCGGGTAAGATACATGGTGGCATATGGTCCCCTGAGGAAAGGGGGAATCCCTGCAGCAAAGCGCAAGGTAGCTGCGTCCCGCGGGTCAGGAATCGCCGGTATCTCAATACCATCAGCAGTATTCCACAAAATTTTTGAAGTGGGGATTGAAATTTCCGGAATTTCCAGTTCTTCAAATGCTATGTGGGCAAAATTGGGCTTCATTTCTTATTCGATTATTCCTGGTACCCTCCGGTTCTTTCTTGTTCAGTGAATTTTGTCCAAATTTCTCTCAACATTTTGTGCGTTAAGCCTTCCAGGTAATAAGCCCCGGCCACTGGGTCAAGCACCTTACCCAAAAAAGATTCTTCTCTCAATATATTGCTTACATTCCTGTGCAGTCGATCGCTATGATCACCATCCGGGCCTACTGAATGAGGCATTACCGTTAGAAAATTGCAACCTCCCAGAATAGCAGACATGGCCTGGGAAGTGCTCTGAATCAACGGATGAATTCGCCCGTCGGAATCAGATGCCTGATCGTTTGGCATATTAACGATCCCATGTATGGAAATTGATGACGGCTCCGGCACTTTGGGGAGTCCATATTTACAGATCACCTGGTGGAAGAGTATTCTTAAACATCGCAGGCGACAGATTTCCCATAGATAACTATTGCTCAGGACCAGTCTGAACTGGATATTGGCAAGAGTTGTGGTAAGTGATGCACCGGCTTCCATAAGCCTGTTAATAACCATCACAGCCTGGCTTAATAGTTGCGCGATCTCTTGCAAAGTACCGAATTCCGTACCGAACTCTCTTACTACCAGGGTTCGTAAGTCCTGATGCCTATCCATCAACGACCTGAATTCATCGGTTTGGTCAAACAGAAAAGACATCAGGTCGGACATTGCCAGGTGCCCTGCTAAGGTGGTGTCCGTTGATGAAACATCGTCCAGCAAACGAATAACATTTTCCGAGGTTCCTTCCAGGCCCAGATAGCATTCGGATAAAGATATCCCCTTCAGCAGTTGTCTGTGGTCAGTAGTATCATCCACCTCAATAATAATTCCACCGGCTCCGCTGTTCAGGGCATCCAATGCCAGTTTGTTGGTCAGCTCTGTTGTTTTACCCTGCAACAGTTCCATGCTGATCCAATCACGGATGTCGGTACCTTTTACGGAGGGTGGTGAGAGCAGGTTTCTATAGGCCGTTTCCAGACCCTGGGCGGTGTTAGAGGTAGCATCGACATATGGGGGTTGGACAATTGCCTGAGACAGGGATATTTCAGTGATTTGTCGAATATCCTGAATGTTCAGGTCCTTCAACACCTGCTGTTTCCACCGGTATTGATCTGTGAATTCGAAATCACTCAGATCAGGCATTCAAGGCTTCTCTAATTTTACTTAAAGTTAATTTTTTTTATCATTCAAAATAATTTCGGCACAGTGTTATAACTTGCTGATCGATTATGCATACATCCAGAAATACCATTCTGTACCCGGGTTTGCTTTGGGCATTGTTCATGATGCTTATGCTGCAGTGTACTACCTCGCAGCGTGCACGCCTGGTGCCCAGCTACCAGTTGATGCCCATAGATATTAGTTATCTTCCCGATAGTCTTGCAGAAGCTACTATACAGCCCTACCGGGAGCAGTTGCTAATGTCAATGGACCAGGTAATTGGTATTTCAAAAAAGCGACTGACGGAAGCCCCCGTAGAATCACCCCTGGGAAACTTCGTAGCGGACGCCATATTAGTACAGGCCGGTGATTACTACTCGCAGAAAATCGACCTCAGTGTAATCAACAATGGCGGATTGAGGGCACCCATTCCCCAGGGCCCGGTAAAGTTATCCCACATATATGAATTGATGCCCTTTGAGAACACTTTGTACATTCTGGAACTAAATGGTGCACAGACCAGGGCCTTATTTGACCTGTTGGCCCGCGACCAGCGTATGGCTATTGCCAACAGCGTAGCCATCGTTCAAAATCGCAGAGCTACCAAGATCTTTATCGATGGCGCCCCATTTGTGGATCAAAAGACTTATACACTGGCAGTATCTGACTACCTTGCACAGGGTGGGGGTGGAATGGACTTTCTGTCGGAAGCCAAAGTGCTGGCTACCAAAGATGTTAAGATAAGAGATTTGATCATTGAGTATATAAAGCGTTTGGAAGCCGACGGTATTGAGATCGATGCTGAGATAGAAGGGAGAGTTAAACTAATACCCGAACAATGAAAAGAAGATCGTTTATAAAGCAATCGGTTCTAGGGTCCATTGCTGCCTCGTTGACTGGCACGGGTTGGGCTGCCACCAGTGAAAGTAGCGTACTAACCATTCTACACACCAACGATATGCATTCCAGGGTCGATCCATTTCCTATGGACGGGGGACCGTACCAGGGTCTGGGGGGAATGGCCAGACGGGCTGAGGTTATCCGGCAGATTAGAAGCCAAGCAGATCAGGTTTTGTTGCTGGATGCCGGAGATGTTTTTCAGGGAACTCCATATTTCAACCTTTTTGGAGGAGAAATCGAATTGAAATTAATGTCGCAAATGGGCTATGACGCGGTTACTTTAGGCAATCACGAGTTCGATAACGGAATTGCCGGGCTGGAAGCCCAGTTGCCTCATGCAAACTTTCCATTTATCATATCGAACTACGATTTTAGCCAAACTTCCCTGAACAACAAATTTGCTCCCTACAAGGTATTTGACAAGGGGCAAATCAAGATAGGTGTTTTTGGGTTGGGTATAGACTTAAATGGACTGGTAGCGGAACCTTTATACGGAAACGTGAAATACATAGATCCTGTGCCAGTTGCCCGTGAGATGGTACAGCAGTTGAGGTCGCTGCAGTGTCAGTTGGTAGTCTGCCTGTCTCACCTGGGATACCGCTACCAAAATGGTCGGATTTCAGATCAAAAGCTGGCGGAACAGGTATCCGGCATAGATCTGATCATCGGGGGACATACACACACATTTCTTAATGAACCGCAACTGGTCGACAGCCCTGAAGGGCATGCTACACTGATTAATCAGGTGGGATTTGCGGGGATTAATGTGGGCCGAATTGACTATCGGAGAGGAAGCAACTCAGACCAGTTGACCCCTGCTTCCAAAACTGTAAAAGTCACTAACTAGTCAAACAAAATAGAATTTTTTTTATTTGTTTTTTTTCGTAAAATTTGTTTCCCTTTTTTATAGCTTGGTATTAACCCTGTTACTTTATTAGTTAATGCATCCGGATTCAACCACCGTATGGGACAATTGTCTTAATTACATAAGGGAAAACATAAGTGAACAGAGTTTTAAGACCTGGTTTGTACCAATTGTTCCCATAAAACTTGACAACAAAGTTTTAACCATTCAAGTACCCAGTCAGTTCTTTTACGAATGGTTGGAGGAGCACTACGTAGTTTTGCTGAGACAGGCTATAGACCGGGAGTTGGGCATGGAGGCAAAACTGGAGTATTCGGTAATTGTGGATAAGGGTAATGATCACAGTAAGCCCTACACCATCAGCCTGCCCACAGGCAAATCGGGTAGCCCCAAGGGTCCCAATGGTCAACACAAAAACCCCGATAATCCTTTCGATTTAAGGTCACTTGATCAGATCCAGCAGAAATCCCATCTGAATCCACAATACACTTTCAATACCTTTATTGAAGGTGATTGCAATCGCCTGGCCAGGTCGGCAGGATTTGCAGTTGCCGCCAAACCGGGGGTTACCAGTTTCAATCCTCTGATGGTTTATGGTGGTGTGGGTCTGGGTAAGACTCATTTGGTACAGGCTATTGGCAATGAAATCAAAGGTAACCTCAATGATAAATTCGTGCTGTATGTCTCATCCGAGTACTTTACCAATCAATTCATTGAGGCAGTTAAGAACAATAAGGTACAGGATTTCACCAATTTTTATTTGCAGGTGGATATCCTGATCATAGACGATGTTCAATTCCTTTCGGGAAAAGAAAAAACTCAGGAAATATTCTTTCATATCTTCAATCACCTCCATCAGTCAGGCAGACAGATAATAATGACCAGTGATTGTCCTCCCAGGGACTTAAAGGGTCTTGAGGAACGGCTTTTGTCCAGATTCAAGTGGGGCCTGACAGCGGATTTGCAGCAACCTGATCTGGAAACCCGCATTGCCATAATTCAGAAGAAAATGCAGGCAGATGGTATAGACATTCCGGCAAACGTTATTGAATATTTGGCTTACAGTGTGGATACCAACATCCGGGAACTGGAGGGTGTGATCATTTCATTGATCGCCCATGCTTCTCTAACCAAAAAGGATATTGATCTGGAACTGGCCAAACAAACCCTGAAAAACATTGTTCAGGATATCGAATCGGAAGTGGGTATCGATTTTATTCAAAAGACTGTTTCGGATTATTTTGACGTGGCACTTGATGATTTAAAGGCCAAAACCCGCAAGAAGGAGATTGTGATTGCCAGGCAAACCGCAATGTATTTTTCTAAAGAGTATACCAACCACAGTTTAAAATCCATAGGGTATCATTTTGGTGGCCGGGACCACAGTACGGTGATTCATGCAGTACAATCAGTAAATGATATGATCGATACCGACAGCAAGTTCAAATCTTCCATTGAGGAGCTGAAGAAAAAGCTCAAAATGAGAACTGTTTAGATATTATTTGACCACCGAAGGAATTTACTTATCTGTATTAAATGGGAATCAGATCCATTCTAAGTAAGCCTTTTGCCTCATGGGTCGTAGGACGGCAGAGGAAATGGATGCAGCAGGGAGGAGCCGTACAAAAAAAAGTATTTAAGTCACTTATTGAGCAGGCCGGAGATACCGAATTCGGCAGGATTCACGGATTTCACAGGATCAAAAGCCATCAGGATTATATTTCGTCGGTGCCCATAGCAGATTACGAGGGCTTGAAAAGTTACGTCGAACGAATAATTGAGGGAGAGCAAAACGTATTATGGCCGGGCCGGCCTATTTATTTTAGTAAGACATCCGGTACTACTTCAGGAACCAAGTACATCCCCATTACCGGTCACTCTATTTCCAATCACATAAATGGCGCCAGAGATGCCTTGCTGAACTATGTCTTCCATACTGGTAAAAGCCAATTTCTGGACGGCAAGCTAATCTTCCTTTCCGGGAGCCCCGAACTGGACCACAAGGGAACAGTTCCCATGGGCCGGCTCTCCGGAATCGTTAACCATCATGTACCGGGTTACCTGAGGAGCAATCAGATGCCTTCCTACCAGACCAACTGTATAGAAGACTGGGAGGAGAAGGTTGACAGGATCATTGAGGAGACACTACCACAAAATATGACCCTGATCTCCGGTATACCTCCATGGGTACAGATGTATTTTGACAAGATCCATGAAAAGACCGGTAAATCGATTATAGAGATTTTTCCGAAATTTTCCCTTTTTGTGTACGGAGGGGTCAACTTTGAACCCTATCGCAAAAAACTTTACCAGTCGATAGGCAGGAAGGTCCCTTCCATCGAAACCTACCCGGCTTCGGAAGGTTTTATTGCCTTTCAGGACCAGCCGGATGACCCCGGACTGTTGCTATTGCTTAACAGCGGTATTTTCTATGAATTTATACCTACGGATACTTTTTTTTCCGAGAATCCTGTGAGATTGACCATCGACCAGGTAGAAACCGGGGTAAACTATGCCGTTATTATCAACAGCAATGCTGGATTGTGGGGCTACTCAATTGGAGACACCGTTAAGTTTGTGTCATTGAATCCTTATCGTGTTTTGGTGACCGGGCGTATCAAGCACTTTATCTCGGCATTTGGAGAGCATGTTATTGGAGAAGAAGTGGAAAATGCCATGAATTTGACACTTTCAAAGTTTCCTGAGGTGTCGATTACTGAGTTTACGGTCGCTCCACAGGTGACACCGGAATCAGGGTTGCCGCTGCATCAATGGTTTGTTGAGTTCGACAGTCTGCCCAATAGTTTGTCTGACTTTGAAAAAGAGTTAAATTTGCAGTTGCAAAATTTGAATAGCTACTACGACGATCTCATTTCCGGAAGAATTTTACGGGTTTTGGAAATTGTTCCGCTTAGCACCAACTCATTCAGAAACTATATGAAATCACAGGGGAAACTTGGTGGCCAGAATAAGGTGCCCAGATTATCCAATGATCGTAACATTGCGGAGCAACTGCTTCCCTATGCCCTGAATACCACCTAACCAATCAAACGATTACAGCAGAAAGGAAAAATATTGCCATACTGGGATCTACCGGCTCCATTGGAACTCAGGCACTGGAAGTTATCGCATCCCATCCGGATCAATTTCAGGTAGAAGTATTAACCGCCGGCCGCAATGCGGAATTGCTGATAGAACAAAGTAAAAAATTCAGGCCCAACGCCGTGGTAATTGGTAATTCAGCGCAATATCAGCAGGTGATGGATGCCCTGGATCCGTTGGACATTAAAGTGTACACCAATGGTGCCCTTGCAGAAATTGTCACCATGGATAGCATCGATATTGTGCTCACCGCCCTGGTGGGTTATACTGGTTTACTGCCTACCATCAATGCGATCAAAGCTGGAAAGAACATTGCCTTGGCCAATAAGGAAACACTGGTGGTTGCCGGTCAGTTAATCACTTCTCTGGCGGAGGAAAAAGGGGTTAATATTTACCCGGTTGATTCGGAACATTCGGCCATATTCCAGTGTCTCCTGGGTGAATGGCATAATCCTATCGAAAAGATTATTTTGACGGCATCAGGGGGTCCATTTCGAGGTAAGGACAGGGACTTCTTGAGAAGTGTTACCAAGCTAGAGGCACTGAAGCATCCCAATTGGGATATGGGGGCAAAAATTACCATTGATTCGGCCACCTTGATGAACAAAGGCCTGGAAGTGATAGAGGCTACCTGGCTGTTTGACCTTACCATGGATCAGGTTGAAGTGGTGGTACATCCCCAATCGATCGTTCACAGTATGGTACAGTTCACCGATGGTTCCATAAAAGCGCAGATGGGACTGCCAGATATGAAATTACCTATTCTGTTTGCCCTGTCTTATCCCAACAGGCTGGACACTGACTTTCCCAGATTGGACTTTTCCAAGTGTTCGGAATTAACTTTTGAAGCGCCGGATCTGCAAACATTTCGTAACTTAGCACTGGCTTTTGAAGCTTCAAATAAAGGGGGCAATATGCCGTGTGTGTTAAACGCAGCCAATGAGGTGGCAGTTTCTGAATTTCTCAACGAGCGAATAGGTTTCCTTGAGATGTCGGAAGTAGTAGCAACCTGCCTTTCCAAAATGCCGTACATAAAAACTCCTTGTTATGAAGATTACGTGGAGACAGATAAAGAAACAAGAATTAAAGCACAAGAGATAATCAATTGATGGAAACGATAATAATGATTGCTCAAATTATTTTGAGCTTATCAATTTTAGTGGGACTGCATGAGTTGGGGCACCTGGTGGCAGCCAAATTTTTCGGAATGCGAGTGGAGCAATACAGTATTGGGTTCCCGCCCAAGATATTTGGGGTGAAGTGGAAAGATACCGTGTACTCTGTAGGAGCTATCCCGCTAGGGGGATTCGTGAAAATATCCGGAATGATCGATGAGTCTTTGGATACCGAGAAGTTGAAAGAAGAGCCCAAACCATGGGAATTCAGGGCCAAACCTGCCTGGCAGCGCCTGATCGTGATGATGGGGGGGATTATCATAAATGTGATCCTGGGGATCATCATTTTTATCTTTTTAAACTATCACTACGGGGAAACCTACGTGACTAAAGACGAAGTAAACAAATATGGCATTTACGCCTTCGATCTGGGTAAGGAGTTGGGACTGGAGACCGGAGATAAGATACTTAGTGTAAACGGTCAGGATTATGACAAATTCAAATCGCTGATCAGTCCCGAGGTGATGCTGGGTAGTACCAGTTACTATACTGTTGACCGGCAAGGGGAAGTTTTGGACATTGCTATTCCGGCGGATTTCATAGAAAAATACAGTGAGGAAGGAAAGGAAAAGGGTTTTATTACTATACTTGAACCCTATGACGTAGGTAAGGTTAGCCGGGGGTCAGCAGCAGCAAAGGCAGGTCTGGAAACAGGTGACAAGATACTAAAGGTCAATGGACAGGATGTGACCTATTTTCAAATTTTACGGGAGATCCTGATGGACAATAAAGGACAGGAAGTTTCCCTGTTGATCGATCGTGAGGGCAGTCAGCAAACGCTTTCTGCCACAGTAGGAGAAGATGGTATTCTGGGTTTTATCCCGAATTCCCTGATGGAAAGACACAAGGTGCAATATACTTTTGTGGAGGCTATCAACAGCGGGGTAAAAGAGGCTTTCCAGGTTACAATTTTTAATATTCAGGGACTGGGTAAGATTATCAAAGGAGAGGTCGGCAGGAAGTCTGTTAAAAGCGTCATCGGAATAGCGGAATATTTCGGCGGCACCTGGGATTGGAGGAATTTTTGGTTCCTGACCGGAATGTTGTCTATGTGGCTGGCATTTCTAAATTTTCTGCCGATCCCGGCGCTGGATGGAGGCCATGTTATGTTCCTCAGCTATGAAATGATTTCAGGTAGGAAACCATCGGACAAGGTACTGGAAGGAGCTCAAAAATTCGGAATGGCTTTTCTGTTGGTGCTCATGGTATTTCTGATTGGAAATGATATTGTAAACGCTATTTTTGACTAGTCGTCAGCGTTTTCGCGGAATATCTCAAACTCAACCCGCCGGTTGAGTTTTTTATCTTCTTCGGTTATTTCTTCCACAATCGGTTTGGTGTTGCCGTATCCAACCGAAGTGACCCGGTCTTCTGATATACTTCCAAAATTTACGATATAATCCCGGATAGCGGCTGCCCTTTGCTGTGACAGCACCAGGTTGAAATCTGCACTGCCGTCCGAGTCGGTGTGGCCGGCAATGTTGACCCTGAAATCCGGATTATCCAGCATAAAGTCAATTATCTTATCAAGATCGCTATACATATCCGGTAGAATGTCTGCTTTCCCATTTTCAAACTCCACAGACTCAAATTTGAGTTTGCTGGCCAGTGGGGTGGCGGTACGGTGGATTTCGGTATCACCATCCAGATAGAAGATTTCTTCGATGCGGAAATATTCATCTCCCTGGATAATCAGCAGGTAGTTGTTGTTGTTTATCAGATCAAACTGAAAGGTCCCGTTTGGTCTTAGAAATTTCGGGGCTACTTCTATCCCGTGATCGAGGTCAATAATGGAGACAATTCCACTCAGGGGCAGGCCGGTAATAGAGTCCAGTAATACTCCGGAAAAACTGGTATTTGCTTCCGGTTGTGCGCCCATTGGCAAAGGGAATGAAAAAAGATCAAGATTCTCAATATCCTTGGTAGTGGAAGCTGCGTAATACAGGTTTTTGGACTCGGAATCTATGGTGAAATAAAATTCATCGCCGGCTCCATTGACCAGAGGCCCCACATTTTTTGGTTCCAGCCAACGGCCATCACCCCACTGGGATTTGTAAATATCGAATGAACCGAAATTCAGCAGGTGTCCATTGCTGGTAAAGTACAAGATCTGATGTTTCGGATGGTAAAAGGGACTCACTTCATTGCCGCGTGTATTTACCAAAGGGCCTACATTCTGGGC
>JAUIKU010000355.1 GCA_030430675.1 Bacteroidia bacterium
GAGACTTCCGTTCGGCCGCTTTTGGATATTTTGGACATATGTGGGAATTATATGCTTTCTGGGCGTTTATCCCCCTGATCTTAACCACTTATACCGGTTTACACCCGGAGGTGGATTTTAACATCCCATTTGTGGCCTTTTTAATAATTGCCCTGGGAGGTTTAGCTTGTATGGCGGCTGGGTATCTGTCTGCCCTGGTCGGGGCCAGAAAAGTGGCCATCTGGGCGCTGGGACTGTCCGGTTTGTGTTGCCTGCTCTCTCCGCTGGTTTTCATCTATAGCAATGTTACGGTATTTCTTATGTTTCTGGTATTTTGGGGATTGATGGTGATCCCGGATTCACCCATGTTCTCCACACTGGTAGCCAAAAGTGCACCTGCTGAAACCAGGGGCACTGCCTTGACCATTGTTAATTCCATGGGGTTTGCCATTACCATTGTAAGCCTGCAAACCATAGGAATGATTTTAACCTGGGTGGATCCAATATTTGTTTTCACGCTATTGAGCGTAGGGCCTGTTGTAGGCCTGTGGTTTTTTTCAACAAAACACCAACCCGCACTAATCATTGATTAATCCATAGAATTATGAGAAAGTCCATTTTACTATTGTTTGCAATTTTCATTCTGACGCCCACCGTCTATTGTCAATCCTATGTTATGATGACCTATAATATACGTTATGATAACCCGGATGATGGACCGGATAATTGGAAACACAGGAAAAAAGACATGGTGCGGTTCATCAATAGAATCAGCCCCCTGGTTTTGGGGATCCAGGAAGGCATGGGTCATCAGGTAGCCTATCTCAACGAACATTTAAAAGACTATGATTTTATCGGGGTAGGCCGGGACGATGGGAAAACGGAAGGTGAATACTGCGCCATATTTTATCAGTCAAACCAGTTGAAACTAATAAAGTCCGGCACTTTCTGGTTGTCGGAGACCCCTTCGGCGGTGTCAACCGGATGGGACGCGGCATTGCCCCGCATATGTACCTATGGATTATTTGAAGAAGTGGATTCCAAAGAACGGTTTTGGGTATTCAATACGCATTTTGATCACAAAGGAGTATTGGCCAGGGAAAATTCCGCTGCACTACTGGTTAATCAAATTCCATCCATCAACCGGGAAAACCTGCCCCTGGTATTGATGGGCGACTTTAATGCAACTCCTCTAGAAATGCCCATAACCACCATAAACTCCGTTTATGACGATTGCCTGGAAAAAACAACCAGTGAGCCCAAGGGACCCACTGGTACGGTTAACGGCTTTACAAAAGTTAACAACAGTAGGAGAATTGATTTTATCTTCTGCTCAGGGTTTTCCACGCAATCGCTGGAACATATTGAGGCAAAAACTTCCAGGAACCGGCACCTTTCAGACCATTTACCGGTAGTAGCTACTTTATCTGTAAACCATTAATAGTATTTAACAGGACAGAATCAGGAGGTCAACAAACTGTGGCCACTTCATCCTCCAATTCATCAATAAAATCTTGCCAGGCCTGTCGGTCCTGCCCGGTAAGTGCAGTGCAGTTTCCGTAGGGTTTCAATGCATTAATATAGGTCTGATAGGCCGCTTTTAAAGCATCACAGTTAGCCTGGCTTGGATCATCCGTATACGCGGCACTGGCGTTGGCAAGAGCCACCGCTTCATCCTGCAGATCAGTTGCCCAGGCTACGGAACAACCAGCGGGTCCGTCATCGTCACCACCACAGGAGACTACTCCGAACAACATGGCAAAACAAAATAAACTCGAAAAGAGATAGGATTTTTTCATAGTGATTTAAGTGATTTGTTTGAATGTCAAGTATCTAAAAGATAGAAATTAAATATGAATTTTTAAATAAATTCTTGTAATATCCACAAATAAGTAAGCAGGCATGAAAAAAGTAACCCATCTGGATTACTTTAATTTAGAAAACACTAACCCCTGTAAATAAAACAGGGGTTAGTAAGTGTTAGGGATTGACCCAAAATTTCTTTAAGGCAAAATACATCAAGACACCGCTGAGCAATCCAGTTCCGATGGAGGTGTAAAAGCCAACTTCGGCTGGATTAGTTGATCCCCAAGGAGTTACTATCATTACACCCAGAATAGTTAAAATAGTACCGATGAAAAGTGCGGTTTTAGTTTTTGATCTCATATTGTAAACTTAAAGATTTTTGACCGATACACTTACCAGAAAGCATTCCTGAGGTATCTGTGAAATACGATTTTGCATGTATGCATCCCAGGCTTCATCACAAGAATCAAAGGTATAGGCCAAGGAACTGTCTCCGGGTCGGGTGCAAGAAGTAAACAAACTGGTGGCAATGCCTCCAATAGCACCTGAAGCAAATCCAATAGCTCCCATAAAAACTGCTCCCCCAACGGCCCCGGTGGCTGTTCCCAAAATGGGCACGGTAACAGTCCCCGCAGTAGCTCCCACATAAAAACCAATTGATGCATTGATCAATCCCGTGCCTACCGCACCAATCCAAACATCTCTCCAGTTCACCCTACACCGCAATGCTCGAGCTGCTGGAATCTCATCGGATATTTTCTGAAAGAAATTGTTGCTGATGGCCTGAATCCCGTCCTTTTCCAAATATTGTAACAAAGCCCAGGAGCCGGCCGCCATTTGCAATAGAAAGATCTTTTCACTTTCAACCAGTGTTGCTGAACCAATGACCTGATTTCTAAATGTGGCTATCAGGTGGTAACCATCCGCATAATTCTCAACCGTCTGAATAGCACTGATGAATGGTATGACATGTGCTTTTT
>JAUIKU010000125.1 GCA_030430675.1 Bacteroidia bacterium
TTTTCTTGATGAACAGAAGCAATATAAGGCAATGATATTCTCTGATGACCAATCCCTTGGGACAGTCACCAACGTTAGCATACGTGAAATTGAAGTGAACGCCGGGTCAATACTCGACGAAAAGCTTGAGAAGCAAAATGGACTTGCGGCAATTTTTACTGAAATAAATTAAAGGAAAATGAGGGTGAGTGTGGGTCTGAACCAGTTCCTATCACTCAAGGAAAGCGGAATTATCCAAACGAAATCATCTATACCCTGTATGCTCCTCCGATATCTATGGGAGCTGTATGCTCTTGCTGACCTCGTAGCGAAGGGGGGAATTACCTGTCGGTGATTCCTTTCAGGAGAAGCCTTACCAGAAAAACACCGCTATCGCGGCGCTTCGTCATTTAAAGTTTAGTAATAAGTTGGAGTAACAGCATACAGCTGTAACAGTTTCAGCTGGGAGCCACAGTATACAGATAAAACACAAAGAACAACATTTAGATGCTGCTCTTAAACTGTATGCTCCACCCTGTATGCTCTTGCTGCTAGTGTAGCGAAGGGGGGAATTGAACCCCCGACCTCAGGGTTATGAATCCTGCGCTCTAACCATCTGAGCTACCTCGCCAAATTGGAATGCAATATTAAGCATATTGGGCCCTAAAATCCATTGTTTTCATTAAAGAAATTAAGTTGGTGGTTTAATTAATTTAATATATCTTAAAGGAGAACTAATCCACATTTTGGTATGGCTAAGAATAAATTTCAAACGGAATTTGAAATAAATGCCTCCAAAAAAATGCTTTATCCCTACATCTATTCTGCCAGTGGTTTAGCGCAGTGGCTGGCCGATGATGTGAACATCAACGAAGACAAGATCTACAACTTTATTTGGGAAGAGGAAGACCATAAATACCGCATGGCTGCCCACCGTACCAATTCATTCGTAAAATTCGAATCGGTAGATGATGAAAACGAAGATCCCAATTACTTTGAATTGCGCCTGGAGATGAATGAACTGACCCAGTCGGTGTTTCTACGAATAGTGGATTATTCCGATAACCCCGACGACGAAGAGCTGCAGGACCTGTGGGAAAGCATGATTTTCAATTTGAAGGAAATAGTGGGAGGCTGACCAGGCTATGCCGGAAAGTCCCCAAAGTGCTCCTGCTCCAGGCCTCACTCATCACTCATCACTCTAGCACCCCCGCCAACAACCTGTATGCTCCCCACTCTTGCTCTTGCTAACAATCTGTATGCTCCACCCTCTTGCTCTTGCTAAAACCTGTATGCTCCACCCTCTTGCTCTTGCTAACAATCTGTACGCTCCCCACTGTTCCTCTTGCTAATTATTAGTAAATTTATTCTCGGATAGTCAGCACGCGCGATTAATGAACCTTAGGAAACTGGACAAAATGGTGCTGCGGTCTTTCATCGGACCGCTGGTGCTCACCCTGTTCGTGGTGGTGTTTATCTTGTTGACCCAGTTGATGCTCAACAAGATGGATGAATTTGTGGGCAAGGATCTGGGATTGATAGTACTGGGCGAGCTGATGTTCTATTTTAGTATCAATATTACCCAGACGGCCCTGCCTTTGGCAGTACTGCTCTCCAGCCTGATGGCTTTTGGCAACCTGGGAGAATTCTCGGAACTGACCGCCATCAAAGGTGCCGGCATCTCTCTGCTCAGAACCATGCGACCGGCTTTTATTCTCACCATCATCATTACCATACTGGCGTTTTTTAACAATAATTACATCGTTACCAAGGCCAACCTCAAAGCATACAGCCTGCTGTACGATATCAAAAAACACAAACCGTCACTGGATATTAAGGAAGGTACATTTTACAATGGTATACCCGACTTCAGTATTAAGGTCAATAAAAAGTATCCCGACGGGGAGACCCTGGCCGATATTATCATCTATAATCATGCCGGTGCAGCTGGTAACAATACCGTTACCTTTGCTGACAGTGGTCGCATGTACTCGGTAATGAACAATCGTTACCTGATGTTTGAGCTGTTCCAGGGCAAAAGATATAACGAGATTCCCAAGACTGGCGGCCCCCGGGGCACCATTTCAGAATTTATTAGAAATGACTTTAAAAGCAGCAAGTTGGTGCTGAGCCTGGCTTCCTTTGACTTTAAAAAAAGCAAGGAGGAGTTGTGGACCAATCATTATTACATGAAAAACATCAAACAGCTCAAAACAGATGTGGATTCCATGGACCTGGACCTGATGGATTCCAAGATGACCGTTTTCGCCGATGCCCAAACTTCTTTCAGCAGGTACTACCGGGACCGGGTGCAAATGCCCGAGGAGTATATAAAACGGAAGCAAAGGCATGACTCCATACGCAATGCCACGGAAAGAGAAGACAGCCTTCGTTATCTGAGTGAATATAGCAGCGAGGAGCTGGAGCGCAAGCGGGAAGATTCCCTGGCGGCCATGGCCAAAAAGGCAGAATTGAATAAAAACTACACCAACCGTATGAATAAAATGCTGCTGCTGCCCAGTGACAGCACCAGTAGCAGCGATACACTGCCCTCCACCAGTCCCGCTTCATCTCAGGGTGTTAAACCCATAACAAACGATGCCATTTCTCCTGCTGCCAGACGCATTGCCCAGTCAGCACAGCGAAAAAACCAGGAAAAACCGGCCCCGGTCAAAACAAACAGCTCAAAGTCCACCAAAACCAACAGCTCAAAGTCCACCAAAACCAACAGCTCAAAGTCCACCGCCAAAGCTTCCAAAGTCAACAGTCCAGCCCATTTCAGTAATACTTTGAAAACGCTTCCGGTGGCAGAGATCAATGTTGACAGTATTTTCAACGAGCGGAGAAACCGTGGCCAGGGAATAAGACATGCCCTCAGTGAAACCCGCAACATCAAAAACAAGTTGACCGTGCAATCGAACCGGTTGCACAACCAGGAACTAATGATTACCAAGTATAAAATAGAAATGAATAAAAAGTACGCTCAGGCCTTTGCCTGCCTGGTAATGTTTTTGATCGGGGCACCGCTGGGAGCAATTATTAAAAAGGGAGGTTTGGGTGTACCCGTGATCATTTCCATTATCTTCTTCATACTGTATTATGTTATGAGTATTACCGGCAAAAAGTGGGCGGAAGAAGATGTGGTTACCCCGTTTATGGGAATATGGGGCTACAGTTTTATCCTGTTACCGGTGGGACTGTTCTTCCTGAGACAGGCAAAAAATGATGCCCGATTGCTGGAATCCGATTTTTATGCAGTGGCAGTGGACAAATTGAAGTCCCGGTTTTTTAATAGAGGAAAACAACCATAGACTGAGAAGCACCAACTACCACTTGGTGGCTGGTTATTTGGGATTTGTAATGCAAAGTACCTACCTTTGTGAATTGTTTTAAAACTAATTTGTAATTTTAACTAAGCATGTATTTATCAAAAGAGAAAAAGCAAGAGCTTTTTGAGAATCATGGTCGGTTGAAAGCTAAATCTGATACGGGGTCGCCGGAATCTCAGATCGCACTTTTTACCTACCGTATCAATCATTTAACAGAACACTTAAAGAAAAACAAGAAGGATTATTCAACGGAACTAGGACTTAAGCGCCTGGTCGGTAAGCGACGCAGGTTGCTGGATTATCTCCACCATAGGGATATAGAGCGCTATCGCGCTATAATAGCGGAATTAAAATTAAGAAGGTAATTAATAAATACAGGGGACTCTTTGAGGGTTCCCTGTTTTTTTCATCCCTCCTTAAATGAATGGTATGCAACGAGGCATGCCTAACATTAAAATTGAACACAATATAAATTATGTCATTAAACATTATTAATAAGACCATTACCTTAAAAGATGGTCGGGTAATTACCATTGAAACGGGCAAGTTGGCCCGTCAGGCGGACGGATCTGCGGTGGTGCGAATGGGTGATACCATGCTGCTGGCTACAGTGGTAGCCAATAAAGATGCCAAAGAAGGAGTAGACTTTTTGCCACTTTCAGTGGACTATCAGGAAAAATTTGCTGCAGCCGGGAAAATACCCGGTGGCTTTCTGAAAAGGGAAGGCAGGTTGTCGGATCACGAAGTATTGACCTGCCGGTTGGTGGACAGGGCTATCAGGCCCATGTTCCCGGACGATTTTCACGCCGATACCCAGGTGATGATCTCTTTGATCTCTGCCGATGTCAATGCCAAGCCCGATGCGCTGGCGGCACTGGCGGCCTCTTCCGCACTGGCGGTATCGGACATACCCTTCAACGGCCCAATTTCTGAAGTAAGAGTGGCCAGGGTTGACGGTCAGTTTATCATTAACCCTACTACGGAGCAATGTGAACAGGCGGATATGGATATGATCGTGGCCGGAACGCTGGATAATATCCTGATGGTAGAAGGTGAGATGGGCGAGGTGTCCGAATCCGATATGGTGGCCGCCATTAAAGAAGGACACGAGGCCATTAAGGACCAATGCCGGGTGCAGATAGAACTGATGGAGGAAGCCGGTAAAACCGAAAAAAGGGAGTATTCCCACGAAGAGTCTGACGAAGCGCTGAAAGAGCAGTTGCATCAGACCTACTACCAGCAGTACTATGAAGTAGCCAAACAACAAATCGCCAATAAGGCCGAAAGAAAGGCGGCCTTTACCGCCATAAAAGAATCTTACCTGGAGACGCTTCCGGAGGAACATGAGATCAATTTGGATCTGGTTAACCAGTATTTCCATAAAATTGAAAAAGAAGCCTGCAGAAACCTGGTGCTCAATGAGAATTCGCGTATTGACGGACGTGATTTGGACCAGGTGAGGCCCATTTGGAGTGAGGTGGATTATCTGCCTTCTGCTCACGGTTCGGCAATCTTTACCAGGGGTGAAACCCAGTCACTGACTACGGTGACCCTGGGCACCAAGCTGGATGAGCAGATGATCGATAACGCCATGGAGAAGGGGTTTAAGAAATTTATCCTTCATTACAATTTCCCGGGATTTTCTACCGGGGAGGTTAAGCCAAACCGCGGACCAGCCCGCCGGGAGATCGGTCACGGAAACCTGGCCTCGCGATCGTTGAAGCAGGTATTGCCTGCCGATGAAGATAATCCATACACCGTAAGGATAGTATCCGATATCCTGGAATCCAATGGTTCCAGTTCCATGGCTACTGTTTGTGCCGGTACCCTGGGTCTGATGGATGCCGGGGTGAAGATCAAGGCCCCGGTATCGGGAATCGCCATGGGTATGATCTCCGACCCTGAGACCGGCAAATACGCCATTCTTTCGGACATCCTGGGAGATGAGGATCACCTGGGCGATATGGACTTTAAGGTAACGGGTACCGAAAAAGGCATCTGTGCTTGCCAGATGGATATTAAAGTAGACGGGTTGTCCTATGAGGTACTGGAAACCGCTCTGGATCAGGCCAAACGCGGCCGGTTGCACATACTGGCGGAGATGAGTAAAACCCTGGATGCACCCAGAGAAGATCTCAAGCCTCATGCGCCCCGAAGTGTTACCATTAAGATTGACCGCGATATGATCGGGGCCGTAATCGGACCTGGTGGTAAAGTAGTACAGGAGATACAGAAAGAGACCGGAGCCACGGTAATAATTGAAGAAGTGGAAGAAGGTGGTCTGGTTAATGTGTTTGCCGTGAACAAGGACGCCATGGACGATGCGGTTGGCCGTATCAAGAATATCGTGGCGGTGCCTGAAGTAGGTGAGGTATATAACGGTATTGTTAAGTCCATCATGCCATTTGGAGCATTCATCGAATTTATGCCTGGCAAAGACGGACTATTGCATATTTCGGAGATCAAGTGGGAACGATTGGAGAGCATGGATGGTGTGATGGAAGTAGGAGAAGAAGTAACTGTGAAATTGACCGATGTCGATAAAAAGACGGGTAAGTACCGCCTTTCCAGAAAGGTGTTATTGCCCAGACCCGAGAAAAAACCGGTATCGGATAATTAGCTTTTTGCTATATTGCAGGCTAAGGAACATTGAATTGTCACCAATTTTAAGGAACTTTAGTCTATTGCATCTATAACCTAAAGTAATCTGAATGAGACAGCTAAAGATTAGCAAACAGATTACCAACCGGGAGAGCCAGTCTCTTGACAAGTACTTGCAGGAGATTGGTAAGGTTGACTTACTAACCCCTGACGAAGAAGTTACCCTTGCACAAAAAATCCGGGAAGGTGATCAAATGGCCCTGGAAAAACTCACAAAAGCCAATTTGCGATTTGTGGTTTCGGTGGCCAAGCAATACCAAAATCAGGGACTATCATTGGGCGATCTGATCAATGAAGGTAACCTGGGACTGATAAAAGCAGCCCAGCGTTTCGATGAGACCCGTGGATTTAAGTTTATTTCCTATGCGGTTTGGTGGATCAGACAGTCCATCTTGCAGGCCCTGGCGGAACAGTCGCGCATTGTGCGGCTTCCCCTGAACCGGGTGGGGTCACTGAACAAGATCTCCAAAACTTTTTCAGAACTGGAACAGAAATTCGAGAGGGAGCCTTCTCCGGATGAACTGGCGGAAGTGCTGGAAGTAACCACTTCGGAAGTAGTGGATACCATGAAGATTTCCGGGAGGCATGTGAGTATGGATGCCCCTTTTGTTCAGGGAGAGGAGAACAGTCTGCTGGATGTATTGGAAAATGACGGTGAAGAAACCCCCGACAATGAATTGATGAACGACAGCCTGAGGAGAGAAGTACAGAGAGCATTGTCCACCCTCACTCAGAGGGAAGCTGATGTGATCCGGTTGTACTTCGGACTCAATGGTGAGCACAGCATGACATTGGAGGAAATCGGGGAAAAATTCAACCTGACCAGGGAGCGGGTACGGCAGATCAAAGAGAAAGCCATCCGGCGCCTGCGCCATACTTCCAGAAGTAAAACCTTAAAGCCTTATTTGGGATGATAAAACACTACATTTAATAGATGGGAACCCCGCTTCTGGCGGGGTTTTTTTATGAAATAATTACTATCTTGGTGCGTTTATTGAAGAACCTAAATTTTTCCATTTGAATGCCTGAGGAAGTGAAAGTTTTGATCCTGGGATCGGGACCTGCCGGATACACTGCCGCTATTTACGCTGCACGCGCCGGTTTGAACCCGGTGATGTACCAGGGAGACCAACCGGGGGGACAGTTGACCATTACCAACGACGTTGAAAACTATCCGGGATATCCCGACGGGGTAATGGGGCCTGAAATGATGGTGGATTTTCAGAAACAAGCAGAAAGGTTTGGCACTGATAATCGTTATGGCCTGGCCACCTCGGTGGATTTTTCCGGTTACCCCCTGAAAGTAACCATAGATGAGAAACATGAAATTACCGCCAGCTCTGTAATTATCAGTACTGGTGCTTCTGCCAAATGGCTGGGACTGGAATCCGAAGCCAGGTTAAACGGCAAAGGAGTTTCAGCCTGTGCGGTTTGTGACGGCTTTTTCTTCAGGGGTCAGGATGTGGCGGTAGTGGGTGGCGGCGACACCGCTGCAGAAGAGGCCACCTATTTGGCGAAACTTTGCAAAAAAGTATATCTTCTGGTGCGAAGGGATGAGATGAGGGCTTCCAATATTATGCAGCAAAGGGTGCTGAAAACCCCGAACCTGGAAATACTGTGGAATACCGAAACGGACGAAATCCTGGGTGATGAGGAAGTGGAAGGGGTGAGGGTGTTCAACAACAAGACCGGAGAAAAATCGGTAATTCCCGTTGGCGGATTTTTTGTGGCCATTGGTCATCAACCAAATACAGAGATATTTAAGGATTACCTGGATATGGACCCCAGCGGCTATATTAAGACTATTCCCGGTTCCACGCTCACCAATGTGGAGGGTGTGTTTGCATCGGGGGATGCCCAGGACAATATATATCGACAGGCAGTAACCGCCGCCGGCACCGGCTGTATGGCTGCCCTGGATGCAGAACGTTTTTTAAGTGCCAAAGAACTGGAAACCGCTTAGCATGCGCATTACCGTTTTAATGTTGCTTATCATTTCTGTGGTGAAACTGACCGCTCAGGATACCCTGCAGGTAAAACAACTGACCCTGAATGAGAAGATCACCATGGTATCTGAAGCGCCTGATACCAACAGGATGTCACTGATCATGGAGGAGTGGGTGGAACATGTGGTGCACAATCCCAAATTTCAAATAAGCGAAAATCTTATTATCGATTGCGTCTGGGTGAATCAACACGATTATTTCCTGGAATGGACCTCGGGGAAGATAAATCCATACGACCTGGATGGTGCTGATTATAAGGACACATTGATGGTGCATATCAATGACTCCCTGGCTCAGATCGACTGGACCATGCCGGTAGTTAACAGCCGTGTTACCTCTCCCTTTGGGTTTCGCTGGTATCGCTGGCATTATGGCACCGACCTTAAGGTTTACTATGGGGACCCGATCGTAGCTGCATTTGACGGAATTGTTCGCATTGTAGATTACGAAAGGTATGGCTATGGCCGGTATGTCGTATTAAGACATCTCAACGGATTTGAAACCCTGTATGGCCATATGTCAAAGACCAAGGTAAAAGTTGGTGAACAGGTAACAGCCGGACAGCTCATCGGGCTGGGAGGCAGTACCGGGCGCAGTACCGGCACCCATCTACATTTTGAAGTACGTTACCAGGGTAATGCCATCGATCCCAGCACCATATATGATTTTACGGAAGATTGTCTGGTGGCCGATACTTACGCCATAACCCCCGCCAGCTTTCAATACCTGGCAGATGCCCGGAAGATTCGCTATCACCGTATTAGAAGCGGAGATACCCTGGGGCATATCAGCCAGCGCTATGGAGTATCCATAAACCGCCTTTGCAGACTGAACGGAATTAGCAGGAGTACCACCCTGCGAATCGGTCGCAGGCTAAGAATCAACTAAGCATGAAATTAGATATTCTGGTGTTTTCAGCCCATCCTGACGATGCGGAACTGGGTTGTGGAGGAACTGTGATTCAGGCAGTAGCCCAGGGAAGGCAAGTAGGTATAGCAGACCTCACCAGGGGAGAGCTAGGCACCAGGGGTAGTGTGGAAATCCGTAAAAGTGAGGCAGCCGCTGCTTCACAAATAATGGGACTGTCAGTAAGGGAGAACCTGGGATTCAGGGATGGATTCTTTGTGAATGATGAAGCTCATCAACTGGCACTGATACAGCTGGTTAGAAAATACCGTCCGGAGATAGTACTGGCGGCGGCTCCACGTGACCGCCATCCCGACCACCCCAGGGCGTCGGAATTGATTGTGGAAGCTTGCTTCCTGTCGGGCCTGTTGCGTATTGAAACCCGGATGGAAGGCAGTGTACAGCAGCCCTGGCGACCCGGAGCCCTTTACCACTACGTGCAGTCATTGTTCCTTACCCCTGATTTCGTATTGGATGTTTCAGAGCACTGGCAAACAAAAATGGAGGCCATAAAAGCCTATAAATCACAGTTCTTCAATGATGGTGAAGAACCAGAAACCTATATCAGCAATCCCAGGTTTTTGAAAATGGTTGAATCCAGGGCCGTTGAACTGGGCCATTCTATTGGTGTGGAGTATGGTGAAGGTTTTATCACTAACAGGAATCTGGGAGTGAGGAATTTGTTCGACTTGGTGTAACAAATTTATAGCATCTGCCCACTGCCAAGCACCTGCCAACTGCCTACTGCCTACTGCCAAACAACTGCCAAGATCCGAATTTTATCATTCGTCATTCATCACTCCTCCGATCCAATTCCCGGTACTGCATCAGCAGCGCTATAACATCTTCTCCTGCCGGTTCAATTTTACAGGCATTCCTTAGCAACCAACTGGCTGCATCTGTTATTGCGATCCCGGGGTAATGACTGTGGCGGGCGTAGTTGGCGAACTTGAAGGCAAAAAAACCATCGCACCATTGAAAGAATCTTTTGTCGAATGTCTCCCGGGAACTGGTCTTGGCTTTAATCTCTTCCATCTTTTCCTTGAAGGCCGCTTTTCCCAGAAACGCTGTAAGTGCCCTGGAAAATGTATTCCATGCCCGGTCGATTCCTGAGCTGTCATCATAGAGCCCCGGCAGCTGTGAAACCAATTGTTTGAGATCGACAAAGGTGCGAGGATCATAGGAACAGAAACTCACGTTCTTGTTCTTTCCGTATTGCGCCATGGCTTTCCCGGTGCCAAAGGGTACCCGGTGGGAGGTTCTGCCAGAGGGATATACTGTGGTGGTGTTTAACCTGGTAAATCCACCAAGTTTGATGATTTTCTGCAGGAAGTAAAAATCCTCCCCCGCCTTTCGTTTATTCATTCCACCCTGCTTCTCATAGGCAGAGCTACGCACTGCCATGGCGGAACCCACCGTTTGAAAAGCACAGGGTAAGCCGCTGTAACCAAGGGCATGGGTGTAGTAGCGTAAGTGGAGTTCATAGCTGGCGATCGGCGGTGCTGGTGTGCCAGGTGCAGGTTCCGGCAGTGGGTGTTCAAAATAAATGGCACATCCTGGAGTTTTTGGATTTGACCGGAAATGACCCTGAATAGCCTGAAGATAGTTGGACTGGCAGGTGCAATCTGCATCCAGACAGGCTATCACCCCGTCACTGCCAATCAGGTTAAACCGCCTTACTGCTTCGTCCATCCCTATCTTTCGAGCCAGACCTACCCCAGCCTGCCTGGTGGGTAAAATCTGATGTATTGTGAACACCCTTAATTCACTGGTGGCGTTCCACCGGGCAATATCAGCCTGGGATTTTCGATTTTGTATATCAACTTCCTCGCTGTCGCTTTCACTTTGGTTGATCACTACTATTACCTCGACCTGGTTCCATGGAGCCGCACAATCCGCCAAGGATTGCAGGGTACTTATGATATCAGGTTCAAAGTAACAGGGAATAACCACCACCAGCCGTAATTCATGGTTCGGTGGCTGGTGGATCAACGCAGGCCCGTAACCGTAGCGCTTGAGGTATAGTGATTCAGTCTCCAGTCTCCAGTCGGTTTCTAATATCCGGTCATCACCAGCTCAGTCACTACACTAAGGCGCCAGTCGGCAACGTTCCCAGAGGTCCTGCTGGAAAGTATATTGAATGCGATCGTGTAACCGGTCTTCTCCTCCCTGCCAGAATTCCACCCGTATGGGGGTTAACTGATAACCTCCCCAGTGAGGAGGCCGGGGGATTTCTTCGTTGTGGAACTTTGCTTTATAAGACTCCAGCTGTTCTTCCAGGAATTCACGGGACGGGATCACTTTACTCTGCTGGGAAACCCAGGCCCCCAGTTGGCTGCCACGGGGACGTGTCCGGAAGTATTCATCCGCCTGCTGGTCAGGCACTTTGGCAATGCTGCCTTCCAGACGAACCTGTCTTTCCATCAGCTGCCAGTAAAAATTAATGGCAGCCTGGGGATGATGTTCAATCTCACGGCCTTTGCGGCTCTTAAAATTGGAATAAAAGATCAGGCCCTTATCGGTGATCTCTTTCATCAATACCACTCTTATGGTGGGCTGTCCCTGGGAATTTACCGTAGCCAGTGTCATTGTGTTGGGCTCCGGTACTCCGGCAGATTCAGATTCACGGAACCACTTTTTAAACTGATCCATGGGGTCTGCCAGCAGTTCTTCCACCACCAGTCGTTGACGACCGTACTGCTGGCGATACTCAATAAAGTCCCGGTTTACCATGGTGAATAACTTTTATTTAACGCATTAACCGGTGCCAATGTCCAACTAATTGCGTGTAAATTTCGTCTAATAGATAAGGTGTATGATTCAGTTTCTAAATATAATCTTTTTACTTTATATTACGTGAAGGGGTTGGAGCCGACGCCTGTGGTTGTTATGTGTTATCCTGGAACATGAAGGTTAGTATTGCTTTGGAATGCGAGAGCAGCCCCCAGTGGGTGGCAGCAGTACTGGATGACTTCGACGCATTTCTGCAGGATCATGCCAATTGCGAGCGGAAAGCTTCCGCCATGGCCATGAGTTTTGTGGCCAAATTCCCGGACCGGGTGGAAATTATACCTGAGCTGATTGAGACGGCCATTGAGGAGTTGGAACATTTTCAATCGGTCTATGAAATAATGCAGCGCAGAGGGGTGCAGTTGCCCGCTCAAATGGGTAAGGACCATTATGTACAGCAGTTAGTGGATCATTGCCGGTCCGGACGGGAAGAGCGATTCCTGGACAGGCTGTTACTGGCTTCAATTGTGGAATGCAGGGGCGCCGAACGGTTTAGATTGGTATATGAAAATATACAGGATCAGCAATTGAAGTCATTTTATCATCAGCTGTGGGCATCTGAAGCGAAGCACGGAAATATATTTGTTCACATGGCATTAAATTATTTTGATCGAAATAGTGTTTATAAAAGACTGGAGGAGTTAAACCGGGCAGAAGCAGTGGTGCTGCAGTCCCTGCCTATAAAACCTGCTTTACATTGAAGAACTTAGAAGACATGACTAATTATTTTCATACTGGTGTGAGCACCACTCCCAGAAGGGGTGATTTGCTTATTTCAGAGCCCTTTTTGCCGGACCCCAATTTTGAAAGGACGGTGGTGCTGCTGTGTGAAAATAATGAGGATGGCACTATTGGCTTTATCCTGAACAAACCCTCAATGGTTAGTCTGGGAGATATTTTCGATGAGTTTAAACACATTCCCAAGAAACTGCTGGTAGGCGGCCCGGTACAGCAGGACAGTATGCACTTTCTGCATCGATCAATTACCAATATTGAGGGAGGAAACAGGATTGGAGAGGGTATTTATTGGGGAGGCAATTTTGAGCAACTGAAGATATTAATGCAGGATAATGCAGTGAATCCGGATGATGTACTTTACTTTCTCGGTTATTCCGGCTGGGCACCTGGTCAGCTGGATGAGGAGCTAAAGGAAAACTCCTGGATTGTGTCGCCTGATGCTACAGCATCTCAGGTGTTTGATCTGAACCCTGAATTATTATGGCGCGAGGTTCTTAAAAATATGGGGGGGAAGTACAGGATGTTTTCAAATTATCCTACAGATCCCCGGTTAAATTGATTCCTTTGCCTAAATTTAGCTATAGTGGAGAATTTTCTCCATTGTTGAAATGTCAAATAACAGCAATATATCGAAACACGTAGACCCTGAAATTAACCAGATAGATAGCAGCGGTGAGCCTGCCAATTCCGTTGAAAATAGTGAAAACGGTCACTCACCGAATGCGGAAGATCCCAAGGGTACGGGAAAGCCCAATGATAAGCATCAGGTTTCCAGTGGGGAAGATGTGTCCAATCCGGAATCACAACTTTCCGACCAGCCCGATCATCCCGCTGCAGATTCTCCATCAGCTCCATCTGAAAAGACTTCAGAGCCGGCACCGGAACCCAAGCAGGTAATTCCAGCTGAAAGTAGTGAGCGTAGTACCGATCCTGAGACCCCGGAAAATCCGTCCCAGGATGCCACTGATAGCCAATCGACAGCTGCTGACTCCACCACAGACCAGGTCCAGGCAGAGGACCAAGGGCAGCATGAGACAGAGCGCCAGGAGCAGAATGAAGTAGAAAGTCAGCAGCAAACAGTCACAGAAGGCCAGGAACAAGCCAAGGCAGAAACTCAAGAACAGCCCAAAGCAGAAGACCAGGGAGAAACCAAACCAGCTCCTGCGGAGAAAAAACCTTGGGATGGTGTGGTTTTTAAAGAGCTGACCAAGAAGGAGTTAGTAAAATACATTGAACTGCTGGTTAAAGATGACGATCCGGTACTGTCGGAAAAGGTATCGCGCAGGTTAAGACGGCGCTATGACGAAATCCACCAGGAGGAAAGGGAAGAGGCGCTAAAACGGTTTGTGGAAGAGGGGAACGACGCGGACCATTTCGCCTACAGGTTCGATGAGCTGGACAACCGGTTCGATGGTGCCCATAAGCTAATTCGTGACCGCAAGTCGCAATATCTGAAGAACCTGGAACACACCAAGGAAAAGAATTATCAGGAAAAGGTAAGCCTGCTGGAGGAACTGCGTGCCCTGGTGGATGAGGAGGAGACCATGGCCAGTATAGATGCTGTAAAGAAAATTCAGCAGCGCTGGAAGACTATTGGCCAGGTACCCGGTCAGCATGTAAAGACGTTGTGGGCCAATTATCATGCCCTGATGGATCTTTACTACGATCAAAGAAGCATATACTTTGAGCTGAAAGAGCTGGATCGAAAAAAGAATCTGGAAGCCAAGCTGGACCTGTGTGAAAAAGCGGAGAACCTGGTGGACCAGAAAAACTTGAAACAGGCGATCAACGAGTTAAACGAGCTTCACGAAGAGTTCAAACATATAGGCCCCGTCCCCAAAGAAGACCAGCAGGGGGTTTGGGATCGGTTTAAGGCGGCATCCGATCAGGTGTATGCGAGGCGCAAAGAGTTCATCAAGCATCTGAAAAAGGACCTTAAAGAAAACTTAAAGCTGAAAAGTGTATTGGCAGATGAGGTGCAGCAGTTTCTGCAGTTCAGTTCGGACAGGATTACCGAATGGAACAAAAAGACCAAAGAGATCCTGGAGTTGCAGAAGAAATGGGAAACCATCGGTGGACTGCCCCGTGAACAGGCCAAGGACGTAAATAAAAAATTTTGGGGGGCGTTTAAAGGGTTTTTTCAGAACAAAGGAAACTTTTTTAAGCAGCTGGAAGGAGAGCGGGAGGTCAATCTTGAAAAGAAGAAAGAATTAGTGGCCCGGGCGGAATCCTTTAAAGACAGTACAGACTGGCACCAGACCGCGGAAGCGCTGAAGAAACTGCAGAGGGAATGGAAGAATATCGGACCGGTGCCCGAGAAATACCGGAATTCAATTTATGCTGAGTTTAAGAAAGCCTGCGACACATTTTTTCAGAACAAGAGATCTCAGAACCAGGAAATTGAAAAATCCTACATTGAAAACCTGCAGCAGAAACAGCAGATATGTGAGAAGATAGAGGCAATGACTACCGCCGGCAACTTCGATCTGGACCAGTTTCTAGACCTAAAGCAGCATTTTAACGAAGTGGGCTATGTGCCGGCAGCTGAA
>JAUIKU010000356.1 GCA_030430675.1 Bacteroidia bacterium
GGAAATTGAGGCAGGGGGTTTTGAAGTTCTGGGAGGGCTGCTGGAACTGTTTACATCCGCCAGCCATACCACGATGTCCGCCGGCAGCGTTCTATCGAAAAAAGACTATAGTGTTTTTAGTTTACTTCCGGAAGGTATAAGGACCACTATCACCGGGGAAACCACTACCTACCTGATGCTGCGACAAATTTTGGATTTCGTTTCCGGTCTTACAGACCGGCATGCGGTGGGGTTATTCCGGAAATTAAAAGGAACCTCTCTTTCCGGCTGGGCCGGAGTCGGTCTCTAAAACTGCCAAAAATTGCTAGCTTTGTGCCCATTAAATGTGGACTAAACTCGCCCATATCGTTATTAAATTCAGGCTGCTGCTGATTCTGGTAGTGGCTTTGATAACGGTGTTCATGGCCAACCAGTTACAATACCTGGAGCTGTCATACGATTTTGCCAAGGTGGTGCCGGCCAAGGATCCCGATATGCTGTACTTCAAGAAGTTCACGGAGACTTTCGGGGAGGATGGGAATCTGATTGTGGTTGGGGTAAAGGACAGTGCGGTATACCAACCTCTTAATTTCAAGCGCTTCAAATTTATGAGCGACTATATCCAGAACATTCCCGGGGTAGCAGGGATGGTTTCTCTCACAAATCTGAGCTTGCTGGAAAAAGACATTGATAATAAGCGCTTTAACCAAATACCAATATTCCCCACCATTCCCAGTGACAAAGAACAACTCGACAGCTTGCTTTCAGTTACGCTGGATCAGCGGTTGTATAGTGATCAACTGATAAACCGAGAGAACGGTGCTATGCTCATGCTGGTTGTGCTTGAGGATGAAGTGCTACAAACTGAGCGTCGACAAACGGTAGTTTCAGACGTGATCCATGCCCTGGATATTTATACCAATGGTACCGGTATTCAGCTGCATGTAGGCGGCTTGCCCTATCTTCGGAGCTTCCTGGCTTCGAAGGTAAAGGAAGAGCTGGATCTATTCCTGTTGCTCTCTGCCATGGTAACTGCGGTAATCCTGTTCGTATTTTTCAGGTCCTGGAACGCAGTAGTTTTTCCCATGATTGTGATTGGGGTGATGGTTATCTGGACCATGGGAACATTATCGCTTTTCGGTTACAAGATTACCCTGCTCACCGGACTACTGGCGCCCATTATTGTGGTCATTGGTATCCCCAATTCGGTCTATCTGTTGAACAAATATCACCAGGAATATGAGCGGCATGGTATTAAAATGCTGGCGTTGAGCCGGGTGATCAGAAAGATCGGGATAGTTACACTGATCACTAATTTCACCACCGCGGTTGGCTTTGCAGTGCTGGCCTTTACGGATATTGTGATCCTGAAAGAATTCGGAATAGTGGCAGGTATAAATATCCTGGCTACTTTTTTGGTAAGTATAATTCTTATTCCCGCGGTGTTTTCTTATCTACCGGCGCCCAGTCCTTCGCAACTCAAACATTTAAATTTCAAAGGACTCGACTGGATTCTCACCCAACTGGATCTCTTGGTGCACCGGCAAAAATACACCGTGGTAGTAGTAAGTGTGGTAATCATTACCGTATCGTTGATTGGAGTATCCAGGCTTAACTCTGTCAGCTATATGGCAGATGATATTCCCAAAAACAGCCGGGTATGGCGGGATCTTCAGTTTTTCCAGGAAAATTTCCGGGGTATTATGCCCCTGGAACTGGTAATAGACACCGGCAAAAAAAGAGGGGGCAGCAATCTGAGATTCTTGCGAAAAGTCAGTGAGTTGGAGGACTTTGTGGAGCAGTCCGAATACATATCTTCTGCAATTTCCATAACGGATTTTCTAAAGGCAGCCAGACAGGCCTTTTACAACGGCAATCCTGATTTTTACGATCTACCCAACAACCAGGATAAAAGTTTTATCCAACGCTATCTGAGAAACCAGGAAGATACCAAAGAGCTCACTTCCTCTCTGGTAGATTCCACTGGCCAGTTAATTCGGATATCGATGAAGGTGGCGGACTTAGGCTCTGTACGCATGGACTCCTTGATCCGGCACCAGCTTGAACCCAAGGTAAAAGAGCTTTTTCAGGACACGGAAGCCAGGGCAACTTTTACCGGCACCACCCTGCTTTTTATTAAGGGAAACCAGTTCCTGGTGGAAAACCTGCGGATCAGCCTGATCCTGGCCTTTGTGATAATAGCGGTAATCATGGCGGCGTTATTCGCCAATTTGCGCATGATCCTGATATCATTGATCCCAAACCTTATTCCCCTGATCATAACCGCCGGGGTAATGGGATATTTCAATATCCCGTTGAAACCAAGTACTGCACTGATATTCAGCATTGCCTTTGGGATATCCGTGGATGACAGCATACATTTCCTGGCGAAATACCGGCAGGAGTTATTCAGCAACAATTTTTTTGTACCAATCGCCATAAGTAAAAGCATCCGCGAAACAGGAGCCAGTATGATGTATACCTCAATCGTTTTGTTTTTCGGATTTGTTATCTTTGCAGGTTCAGAATTCGGTGGAACCGTGGCACTGGGCATTTTGGCCAGTGCTACACTCATTATCGCAATGTTTACTAACCTGATTGTCCTGCCTTCTTTGCTGTTGATATTTGATAGCGGCAAACGGTCCAAAGACAGTCACCCTTTGATAGAGCACTACGATGAATTCTATCACGAGGAAAGTGATGAAGAAATAGATATGGATCTGATCAGATTGGAAAGTAATGGTAGCCAGGGGCAAATAAAAAAA
>JAUIKU010000126.1 GCA_030430675.1 Bacteroidia bacterium
CTTAATTACTGTTACCATAGTCTAAATATAAACGAAATAATTAAGATAATCGATCAGAGGCGCATTGGCCAGAACGGCCAAAGCGAAGGCGCGTAGGTGCTAACCTGACCCTGGCTGCTTGCACTAAAGTAACGAACCTGCGCCAGCTTCACAAAGTCAATCTAAATGGATAGTAGAATCTGGGTTGTGAGAGCTGCGAAACCTATTTCACAAAATTGAAAAGCAGTAAGGCGTAGGGGAGAGGGCTATTTACAAAGGTGATTATCGAAGGCAGTTACACCTATGCGCTATCGCGTATGTTGTAGAGCGTTTATTCTTTAAGTTTGCCATAATAGATCATACTAACAGCACAATATAAGTCGTTTTCAGATGCTTTTTTTCTCACTCTAAAAACAGGCTCATCCATTTCACTATCCAGAATCTCTGAAATCGAGGATTTTCTCTTAGCTGGTAAAAATGTAACCAGCCTTCCTTTTTTAAACTCTAGTTCAGTATCATATTCAATTATTCCAATGGTATCACCTACTAAATCAATTCCAATAAAAAAGTTTGGCCAAGTTACTAAGTCGTATCTTCCTTTCTTATCCTGAAATAAAACCTTGATGGAAGTTTCATTTTGGAGTGAATCGTAATTCCAGCTTTTTCTGCACTGCTCAACCCTAATTTTTTCGGCCGATTCTTTTTCGCTCAGAGAAGAGCTGGATTTACATCCGAAAAGAAAAGTTGTCGAAATTAGGATGATGAAGAGATTGAGTCTAAGTTCCATTCAGATATGCTCTACAACGGTCTCAGCGAAGGCGCGTAGGTGCTAACCGGGCCTGGCTGCTTGCACTAAAGTAACGAACCTGCGCCAGTCTCACAAAGAACATCTAGATGGATAGCAGAATCTGTTTTGGGAGCGCTGCGAAACGTCTTTTAAGATTAAATAGCATTAAGGCGTAGGGAGTGAGCTAATCGCAAAGGTGAATGATCGAAGGCAGTAACACCTATGCGCTATCGCGTATGTTGTAGCGCGTTGAATTTCGGTCTTGAAAAATTACCCAAATAAGTCTTCCAACAATGAATAGTACAAGAATTATCCCCCATTTTATATTCTCGACATTGAAGGCTTGTTTTTGCCTGTTATATTGGTCTAGGCTAAGTAACTGATTTTTATCCGTCCTAATTGAATAAACCAGCGGTTGGTTCCACCATTTTAACAAACTGTTTAGAATAGCATCCTTCCATTTATTCGAATAGCTCCGGTCCAACTCCTTGGGTCTGGTTAAAATTTTAACACCAACACCTCTTCGGAGCTCTTGCAATGTTTGGGTTATGTTAATTGCTCTATAGGAATTATGAGCAATTCGGAATATGATCGGATACTCTACTAATTCAAGATAAATTACTGGTTTTCCATGCCGTGCTGCACTAGAAGTAGTTTTACGAACTGATTTAATATGCCCATGAATTTCTATTAAATCATTTTGATGGACACTTCTACTTCCGTCTTCAGAATAAATCCAATATGGGATTACTATAAAAAAGAAAGCAAAAAGTAGAGTAGTGACGAGGATTATATAAAGTTCCGATTTTTTCAATAACAAACTCTAGTAATGCGCTACAACGGGATCAGCGATATGCTGGGCCGTTTGATTATAGCAGGAAATTATCTAAAACTTGGCAGGATGCCAAGGCCTGGCATTGTCGCGTATGTTGGCAAACGTTATTTACTTTTTCAATATCCTAATAGTGTCTTTTGCGACAATAATCAAGTATAGAATAAGTAACAACCCTGCTAATGGAATAGTTATAAAGAAATACCAAATTAATGCCATCCAAAAGCAATTCCCCTCATGGCATGGTTGTCCTGTCCTTAATTCCCAAAACCAAGATCCAATACCACCAACTATAAAAGGACTTAATCCGATCAATATGATTAAAACCAATCCGATCGGAAATCTGATCATCAAGTCCTTTTTATTTCTGATGATCATTAGTTGAGATTTTCGTTCGTGCATCTTAATTACGACTTATTAGGATGTTCTGAACTATTTATACGCCTTAAAAAATATATGTTTGCCAACGGTTACAGCGATATGCTGGGCCGTTTAATTTTGTAGGAAATTATTTAAAACTTGGCAGGATGCCAAGGCCTGGCATTGTCGCGTATGTTGGGTAGCGTATTAGGCGATACCGTTTACATAAAAATCAAAAAATTCACCTGTGGTTAAGTTGTACTTAATTTGCCAGTATTCACTGCCACCATCAGAGACTTGAATCCATCGGTCGCGCCAACCGTCCGTAGAAAGAGAGTACCCCTTGATTTTCTGTATAAAGCTCAGTCTATTCCATAGAAAGTTTACATAAACGACTCTGTGGCCTTCAGGTGTTATAAATCCTATATACTGTCTTAAATACTTGTTCAGATTTTTGTGGATAATCGGTCCATAGTGTTTCCCTTGATTCGGTCTACCTACATTAATGGCTTTAATCTCATTCCTAAGATTCGATTCAAGCTCATCAACTTCTTTTTTTGAAGGAGTAAATCTGGAGTCTGGATGTGGGTTAACCTGATATAGTTCGTATTCTGAATTGAAAACTGCTCCTTCATATCCTTTCCCACTAATGACAGAAACTTCCTGCCCGCAAGCAATGAGCGGAAAAATTGCAAGAACAGAGATATACAGTAACTTAGTCATGCTACCCAACGGCCGCAGCGAAGGCGCGTTGGTGCTACCTTAGCTGCTTGCACTAATGTAACGAACCTGCGCCAGTCTATCAACGACCAATTTAAATGGAGTGCAGAATCTGGGTCGGAAGCACTGCGAAATATATTTTAAAAATTGAAAAGCACCGAGGTGCAGGGAGTGGACTATTTGCATGGATGATTATCGAAGGTAGTAACACCAATGCGCTTTTCGCGTATGTTGTGGTGCGTAGTTAATTATTGACAGTGTAACAGATTCTGTCTTTTATAATTTTACTGCTAAAGTATGGTGGATTGTCCATTGTAAATGTTATATCTGACAAAGTTACGCTAACGGGTCGGGAGTCAAACCATATTGCCAAGGAGTCGCTATGTTGATTAAAGGGAAAGAATGGAGATAAATCTAGCTTATAATATTTTCCTATTTCAATTAAAACTTTGCTTGAATTACAATCTGTAGTATTAAACTTATCGGAGAGTATAATAATTTCAGAATTACTTATACTGTCTTGTGCCTTAATTAGGTAATGATCTGAAAGGTTGATATCAATTTTTAAAACTTTAATTGTTCTGATGCCTGAAAAATCCACTGTTTCAGTTCCTTGGCATAAACCGATATCTTTAAATAAGGCCGATGCTACCAGTAAAAGAAAAAATCGAATTGTCACTACCATAGAATTACACACAGGAATGCAACACAACGGTCTCAACTATGGACCGGGTCCATTTAAAGTACGAAATTTTTAGCAGGATTTAAGTGATGGCCTGGGGGCATAGTGTATGTTATGCCCAGGCCGCGAAAACTAGTTACTTATGGCGGGCTGGTTGTGAAGGGCGCTATCATAACGCGCAGTTACCTAACATGACGAAATGCTAACCGGCGGTTTAAGAATGGAAATCGGTCTAGTAGAACAAAAACAATTGGCCTTGAATGAAAGAATTACGTTGAGATTTTTCCCGCCGAGTCGTCCATGCTGTTACGCCTTGGTAGCCCTAAACAAATACATATAGGGCTTGGGCATAACGGCCAAAGCGATATGCTGGGCCGTTTGATTATAGCAGGAAATTATCTAAAACTTGGCAGGATGCCAAGGCCTGGCATTGTCGCGTATGTTGTGCCGCGTAATATTCTCTTGGAACGATCAGTTTAGTATTGTAGGATTTATTGATATAACTTCGAGAGTATGAGAATCCCAACTTTTTTACTTGAAGTAAGCCTTTTTGTTATTCTATTGGTTAGTTGCACTGCGCCTCAAAAGGAACCTATTTTATCAGAAACTAATGACATATTGGTAAGCGACACGATTCATTATGGATCCTACTTCGGTGTTACAAATACTGAAGCATTTTTGATTAGAATCAAGGATTCAGAAGGGGATGATATTATGCAGTTTGTGAATGATAGCGTCTACAACGTTAGTATAGTAATGGATTATAAGAAAGAATATCCGCTTAAAGTAATATCATTAAATGGCAATGCTACAATTAAGAATATACCAGGTATGCTGAATCAATATTCAATCAAAGTGAATAAAACAAATCCACAGGTAAACGGATTTGAGGTTGTGCTAGGGATACTTCCTGATCCATCTGCCCCGCAATTGGTTTATCATGGCAAGTACCATGCCGATTCCTCCAATGAGGCAAGAGAATGGAATATGGTAAGGGATACATTTTCCATTGAATATTTCAGGATAAAATAACACAATTTAAGCAAGGAAATTGCTTTATCCTGAGCGAAAGCAATGCGCCACAAAATGAGGCACAACGGCCAAAGCGAAGGCGCGTAGGTGCTAACCTGGCCCTGGTTGCTTGTACTAAAGTAACGAACCTGCGCCAGTCTCACAAAGACCATTTAAATGGATTGTAGAATCTGGGTGGGAGCGCTGCGAAACATATTCTAAAATTGAAAAGCACAAAGGCGCGGGGAGAGGTCAAGTTGCATAGGTGATTATCGAAGGTAGTTACACCAATGCGGCTTTCGCGTATGTTGGGAAGCGTTTAAGCGTCAAGATCATAGACCTTTTTGATCCTTGCTAGGTCGGTTATTTTTCGCAACTCAGGTGGGCCGCCTCCGTGCATTTCACCATTTGGATACCATCGTTCCCAGTAACTGTTATGTTGGTCGTCATAGTACAAAGTGTACCATCCAGAATCATCCTTAGCCAATTTGGTTAGAACATTATTTGTTAAATACTCAATTCGTTTTACATTATCATCAAAAGCGGCCTCACCATTGCGGATGATTATATTTCCGGTAATGCAAGTTTCATCTTTAGTTAACTTATCCATAAGGACAGTGATGCTTCCCAACGGGATCAGCGATATGCCGGCCCAACTTAAAGATACGAAAATCGGGGCTGGCATTGTCGCGTATGTTGGGGCCAGCTATTACCCTAACGTGTCGCATCGTCAAAATTTAGAATGTACTTATCTAGATTGACATCCTCTTTATTTACAACGGTAACTATAGCAGATTGATTGATAGTACTAATGAAGTAGATCGACTGATAGTATTCTTGATCCAGCCACTTAACATTGTACTTGGTTTTGAAATAGGTCTTACCCATAAACTCTTTATTCTTCCATTCATATACGATATTTCTGGTACTATCTGCCGGAGGAAATATCTCATGGTACCTGATTGAAGGCTGCGCAAAATAAGTGGGTTTAGCCTCCTGTTCTGTAATGAGTACTCTAGGACCGGAGACAATAGAAACATAGTTCTGCGGATTCGTTGAGTCATAGAAATGGAAGGATTCTGGGTATTGGTATTGCCTGTCGATAAGCCATGCTATTTGAGCGTCAATCGAATCAGATTCTTCTTCTATCTTAAAGTCTCTAAGATCTAAATAAACATCCGGTAATTTGACCTTGACTTTAATATCTTGATTTTGACTATCTACAATGTAAATTTTTTCGTTAGGAATATCTTCCTTAGAGCCTTCACATGAATAAAATATCATTGAGACAATAAATATGAATTGAAGTGCTAGATTAACCTGTGAGAAATTTAACATCTAGAATAGTTGGCCCCAACGGAATCAGCGATATGCTGGGCCGTTTGATTACAGCAGGAAATTATCTAAAACTTGGCAGGATGCCAAGGCCTGGCATTGTCGCGTATGTTGGCAGTAGTTATGGCTTTTTCTCCACCATATCAATGAGCTCCCATGACGTTCCATCATATTTATCGAACCTAAGATAGCCATGGCTTCGACTCCAGTAAATAACATCTATAGCTGTTTGCGTTGATGAATAATCTGATTTGTTACCAATTAATAAGACATCATTGAATGATCCATAAGGAACAGTTAACTCAACTACCGGTTGCTCTTGAATGCTTGTAAATGAAAACTGTTGTTTTTCTATAAACTGGGCATTTCTGGTTTCGATTCCAAATTCGATATAACTTCCTCGATCCTCGGTATATGCTACAAGTTTAATTAGGTAAGTACTGACTTTTCTAGGGTCCTTAAAATGATGATGGTTGGCAATAACACTCCTAATTTGATAAAAATCATCCGATCCAAGATAATCGGGAAAGTCATCTCTTATTTCTTCAATTAGTATAGAGTCGATTTTTTGACTGCTTGACTTAAAGATAAGAATATCACCTTCATTGTAAGGAAGCCAATTTTTCTCTTCGTCAGATAAATAGGTCCTCGGTATGCATGCAATCAAGGATAGAATGAGCAAGATAAATGCTGAGGTATTCTTCAAAATTTAAAACTCGGAGAAGAGATAAGCCATAATTTCTGCCAACGGCCAAAGCGAAGGCGCGTTGGTGCTAACCTGGCCCTGGCTGCTTGCACTAAAGTAGCGAACTTGCGCCAGTCTCACAAAGACCATTTAGATGGATAGCAGAATTTGGGTTGGGAGCGTTGCGAAACCTATTCTAAAAATTGAAAAGCAGAAAGGTGCAGTGAGTGGGCTACTTGCACAAGTGATTCTCGAAGGTAGTTACACCAATGCGCTCATCGCGTATGTTGTAGCCAGTGCATTAGCCTTGGTGTATTTCATAACATGTATTCCAAATCAATCCCAGATTATGGTGTTCTTGCCAAAAATCTTTTAATGAATCAATCTTTTTAAAACGACCAGTCCTAGGTCCAAACTGATAATCGGTGAGAAAGAAAAGTTGACGCTTGGAAGATTTTTTTAAGGCTATTTGTAGGATAAACTCAATATCAGATTGATGCTCCTTTGCAAATTTAAAATTCGTTGTGGAAGGAAATTCCCAGTTTATAAGTTCTCCAGCGAAGTAAAACCCATTCTTATCATTTCTAAAGTCAGGATTGCCAAGATGAACGATTGTACCATTTTTTGTAGATAGAAAATCATTAAAAAGACCTCTGTGACTTTCGAGTTTAGCCTCCTCAATGATGGCGATTTTAAAATCAGCTTGATCAAGTTCCAGTCCGGTTGAATTGATGGAGGCGATTTCAATTGTTGGCATTGAGCTGGTTAATTTAGATGCATTGGCTACAACGGCCAAAGCGATATGCTGGGCCGTTTGATTATAGCTGGAAATTATCTAAAACTTGGCAGGATGCCAAGGCCTGGCATTGTCGCGTATGTTGGGCACAGCCACTAATATTAACTTATGCCCAAAAAGTCTTCACCAACCTGTAACCACACTGCAAGCAGCCAGATATAAGTTCTACGATATCCCTGAGTATATTCCTCAAATGTTTCGAACTCCTTAACGGAGTAAAGAAAATACCGTATTTTATTATCTCCTTCTATAAGGTGCACGTATTTCCCCTTTGAAAAAACAATATCATTTACCTCATCAGCCTCAGATAATTCTAAGTATTTAATATCTGTATTGGATGCTTGGTAGAAGTCTCGGATTAAACTAATCTGATCTGATTCCAAATCTAAGTTAGATGTAATGCTTACATCTTTAGTCCATTGGAATTCCGCATAACTGGTATGTGTATCTTCCAGAATTTTTCTAACTAAAGCGGTTTTTCCAAATATGGTATATGAGAAGATATTTAGAAGGTAAAGGCCAAGGATTCCAAAAGTAAAATAAATAAGAAATCTCTTCATTATTTGGTTGTGCCCAACGGTCGCAGCGAAGGCGCGTTGGTGCTACCCGGCTGTTTGCACTAAAGTAACGAACCTGCGCCAGTCTCACAAAGCCCATTTAAATGGATTGCAGAATTTGGGTGGGGAAGCTGCGGGATCATATTTTATAATTGAAAAGCACTAAGGCGTAGGGAGTGGGCTATTTTGCACAAGTGATTATCGGAGTTATTTAAACCAATGCGCTCATCGCGTATGTTGGCAGTAGTCCATCAGGCGTAACCGTTTACCATGATTTCTTGACATTGTTGGCTTGCAATATTGACAATTAGATCGAAATAGCAGTTTCCTCCATCCTCTACACCATATAATTTGTTTTTCCAATCGAAGTTTCCAGCACTGCAAAAACAATTTACCCAAACGCACTTCTCCCCATTGGCGTTGAGATATGGGACATATTGGATGATGTATTCGTCTAGGTTCATAATCTTATATAGATGTGCAAATTGCTCTTCTCCACGTTCCTTAAAGGATGTCTCAATTTCTGAATTATATAATTCTATACAACTTGATATTATAATGTTCACTTTAGATAGTTCGGAATCAGAAAGGGAGGTCAGCTCATAACTTCTAAAAGTTGGTTCATGAAGTTCATTGGGGGTCATAATAACATATCGGCGTTCCTGAGAACAGTTTGTGAAAATCAGTAGAATACTTATTGCGATAGTAGTGCGTATCAAGGCTATGTGGATTACTGCCAACGGTCAGAGCTATGCGCCGGGTCCATGTAAAATACTAATATTTGGGCAGGATTCAGGTGATGGCCTGGGGTTATCGCGTATGTTGGGAGCTAGGCGCCTAGCCCAATCGTAATCGTCTGGCTGCGTGATGCACACGAATGATACCAACGTAGTCAGGGTTTCTTTATAAACTATTCGATAATTTCCTTCAATCAATTCCCTGATTATTTTAGAGTCAAACTCCGGTGTGATTCTTCCCGAGTTTGGAAATTTTTCTAGCTGATCAACTCTCTTGATCAATTTCTCAATGAATTTATCGGCATAGGGTTTGGAATCCTTGGATATGTAATTATGAATGGATTTTAGGTCATCTAGAGCAAACTCGGTCCAGATTATCTTCACCATTTTTTGGTTATCTTTTTGACCTCATCATGAGGGACGGTTTTGCCTTCATCTAACTGTTTCAGTCCTTTCTCTACTTTATCCACAAAAATTAATCGCTCGATTAAATCGTCAAGATCAAATTCTGGTGGTAATTCCTTGATAGTCTCAATCGCTTTGTCTCTTTTCATAGTCCTAATTTACAAATTTCCAGTCTCACTTTTAGAAAACTAAGGGCGCTTGCTCCCAACGGGATCAGCGATATGCCGGCCCAACTTAAAGATACGAAAATCGGGGCTGGCATTGTCGCGTATGTTGGGCGTCGTCAATTTTTATCACGGCAAACTTTGACAAAGTTTAAAAATGGAAGACGGTGGTTGCAAGCAGGACAGAACTTATCCTTCCTAAGTTCTTTGTCTTTAATGACCCTAATAAAACTCCATTGATCAATATTCATTTGTTTTTCCTTAGGGAAGCCAAAATATGTTGGATCTGATGAACTAAAATCGACTTCACAAAAATCACACAATATAAGTCGCTGCCCGAAGTACAACTCATATTCCTTATACTCGTGTTCTTTATAGTGCCTGAGTTCTGAGTTGTCTGCACCACATTCCATGCATGGTGTGGTTAGCTTCACGATTAATTCCTCGTGACATAAGGGACAATGTGTATCGTTCATGAAGGTAATGACGCCCAACTTGTTTATATACGGTTATATATGCTGTTTAGTATTTAGACGGCCTTGGTAAAGCTGCATTGATGGTATTATAGTCACAGGTCCATATCGTCCAGGGGACTTTTAATAGTGCTGATATCTTTGCCGCTCAAGTGTGTATAAAGCATGGTGGTTTTGGGGCTGTTGTGCCCCAGTATTTCCTGAAGATACTGAATATTTATGCCATTTCTAGTCAAATGGGTAGCGTAACTATGTCTTAGGGTGTGCAGTGTCACCTTCTTGGTGATCCCGGCTTTTTGGGTGGCCCGTTGCAATACCCGGGCTGCACTGCCGCTGGTGTATTTCCCCCCATGGGCCCCTTCAAACAAATACCGCTTGGGCCGGTAAGCCTTGTAATACCGGCGTAACATCTCCAGCAGCTTGTGCGACAGCGGTACCCGGCGGTCCTTTTTCCCTTTGCCACCCCGGATATAGATCAGGGATTCTTCACTGCGGATATCGTATAGGGTCAGGTTCAGCGTTTCCCCGATACGCAGGCCGGCCCCGTAGATCACCATCAACATCGTCCGGTGCTTTAAATTGGGTGTACTGTGAAACAGGGCCTGCACCTCCTGCTGGCTGAGCACATTGGGCAGCGTCCGTTGCTTACGCGGACGTTCGATCTTTTCCAGGTCTCCAATGTCTAATTGGTTCACCTTCAGGTAGAGTTTTATGGCGTTGATCCACTGGTTTTGACTGGCATAGGATTTTCCGGATGTGATAAAATTCCGGTAGTTGTATTGCTCGATCTGTTGTAGGGTGAGCTGTTCCGGGGTCAGCCGGGTCTTGGCGAAAAATTGCCGCACAAAACTCAGGTAGGTGGCCACGGTCGATTGACTGTAACGCTTTTGCTTCATCCACTGCTCCAACTGAATTATGCTTTGGCGCACCGTCGCGGATAATTTATTGTATTCCAGGTTGGCCATCCGGAGAGGTCTGTGTTTTTCGCGGGTAAAACGCTCAACTAAACCCCGGACAATCTCAATTCCTATCTATTGGATCAGTTTCCTGTGATGATTGGTGTTAAAAGAAGAACTAATCTTTTCATTGAAGCAGAATCTTTGTCCAAAACCACACCCACACTCACACCCACACTCACACTCACACTCACACTCACACTCCATACGGAATCCAAATATTCTTTACCTGGGTAGCATTTCGTAAGAACGCCTCCCCCTGACCCTGTTGATGCTTTCTCCAGTCCCGGTACTTACCATTGCTCACCCAGGTGCGCTTCATATTGGCTGCTGAAAGTGCTTCTACCTGTTTACTGCCGGCCGGGTCTCCGAAATACCACAGTCCGTCCACATCATCATGGCCCGCCAGCGTGGGCAGCAGTTCCCCTTTTTTGCCGGTAATGATATTGATGGCCCCCGCCGGTACATCCGAAGTGTCCAGCACCTGGTACAGGTCGGTGGCACTCAGCGGCCAGGGTTCCGAGGGGATCACCACTGCGGTATTGCCCATGGCCACTGCCGGGATCACCGCGCTAATAAATCCCAGCAGGGGAAATTCATCCGGACACACAATGCCCATCACCCCGATGGGCTCGGGCATGGCCAGGGTCACGTTCCGGTAAATGGTAGGGTGCACCCGGCCGTCGTACTTGTCGGCCTGGGCTGCGTAGTAAAACAGGCGCTCGATGGACAGGGTAACTTCCTCCCGGGCGTCTTTTGTGTTTACCCCTGTCATCAACTGGATCCTGTGGGCAAATTCCTGTTCCCGGGTCTGCAGGTTTTCCGCCAGGTAATACAAAACCTGGGCCCGGGCGTGACCAGTCATATCGGACCACTTCTTACAGGCATGTGCCGCTTCCACCGCATTGCGAATGTCTTTGCGATTGCCTTGACCCACCTGGCCGACGGGTCCCTCGGGAGCATTGATGGTCATGGTATACCCGCCATCGGGACGGACTTGTTTGCCGCCAATGTACAACTTGGCGGTACGATCGATGGCAAGTGCTGACGGACTCTGTCCGAAACTACCCACTGCCTCCTGCCCACTGCCCACTGCCCACTGCCTACTATCTCCTGTATGCTCCCCACTCTTGCTCTTGCTACTCTCTGTATGCTCTCCACTGTTGCCCTTGCTACTCACTGTATGCTCTCCACTGTTGCTCTTGCTGTTACCAGGTTTGTAGTAAACTGGCTTTGCCGCATAATCATCTTCAAACCGGGTAACATACTCATAAAGCCCTTCTCTGCCGCCTTCCCGGCCGAAACCCGATTCCCGGTAACCGCCAAAGCCCGAGGCCGCATCGAACACATTGGTACTGTTGATCCATACCGTGCCTGCCTTGATCCTGGGGGCCAGGTCCAGCGCCAGGTTGATGTCTTCCGTCCAGATGCTGGCCGCCAGGCCGTAGCGGGTGTTGTTGGCCAGCTTCACCGCTTCCTGGTGGGTCCTGAAGGTGGTGGCCACCAGTACCGGGCCGAATATTTCCACCTGGCTGATTCGGGCGGAGGGGGCCACACCGGTAAACAAGGTAGGAGGGTAGAAGTAGCCTTCCGTGGGACAGGCCCATGAGGGCTGCCACATGTCACCGCCTTCTTTTGCTCCCTGGTTTACCAGCTTTTTAATGGTGTCCAGCTGTTCCGGTGACACAATGGCACCGATATCGTTGGCTTTGTCCAGGGCATCGCCCACCCGCAGTTTTTCCATGCGGTGTTTGATCTTGCCATACAGTTTTTTGGCGATGTTTTCCTGCACCAGCAAGCGTGATCCCGCGCAGCAAACTTGTCCCTGGTTGAACCAGATAGCATCAACCACGCCTTCCACCACGCTGTCCAGGTCCGCATCCTCAAATACCACAAAGGGTGATTTGCCACCCAGTTCCAGGCTGATCTTTTTGCCGCTGCCGGCAGTTTTTTCGCGAATCATGCGGCCCACCTCGGTAGATCCGGTAAAGGCGATCTTGTTGATCTCAGGGTGTGCCACCAAAAACGCCCCGGTATCCCCATCACCGGTCACAATGTTGACCACCCCATTGGGCAGTCCCACCTGTTGGCAGATTTCTGCGAACAACATGGCAGTAAGAGAGGTGTATTCCGCAGGTTTCAGTACCACGGTGTTGCCCATGGCCAGCGCGGGAGCGATCTTCCAGGCCAGCATCAGCAGGGGAAAATTCCAGGGGATGATTTGCCCCACCACTCCCAGGGGCTGGTAGTCTTTTAGCTCGGTATCCATCAGTTGGGCCCAGCCGGCGTGATGGTAGAAATGGCGCGCTACCAGCGGGATATCGATGTCGCGGGTCTCCCGGATGGTCTTGCCGTTGTCCATGGATTCCAGTACCGCCAGTAGCCGGGCCTGCTTTTGCACCTGCCGGGCAATCGCATATAAATAGCGGGCCCGTTGGTGGCAGGGGAGGCCGGCCCAACCGGGAAAGGCCGTACGGGCGGCTTTCACTGCTTTGTTAACGTCGCCCTGGTTGCCCTGGGAAATCTTGGCCAGGAATTCACGGTTACAGGGGTTGATACTGTCAAAGTATTTCCGGGAAGCGGGTGACTGCCATTTCCCGTCGATATAATGCCTGAATTTCTGCCGGTGTTGCTGCAGCCATTCCTGGGCCATCTGCCCGCTTTCCGGGGCCGGGCCGTAATCCATATTCTGAAAAATTTCTTTTACTGACATAGTGATTTATTATGACATGGGATGGCGGTAGCCTGCGGAATAGCGGCCGGTGACCTGGTGTTCAAGCTGTCGTTCGATGTCAGCAAGTAAGCCGCTGGCACCGAAGCGGAACCAGCGGGCATTCAGCCAGACATGGCCCAGTTCTTCCTTGATCAGGATCAGCCATTCCAGCGCCTGCTTGGCAGTGCGTATACCTCCCGCCGGCTTGAAACCCACCGTATGGCCGGTCAGTTCCTGAAATTCCCGGATGGCCCGTACCATCACCAGGCCCACCGGCAGGGTAGCATTGACCGGCTCTTTGCCGGTGCTGGTCTTGATAAAATCGGCTCCCGCCATCATGCACACTGTGCTGGCTTTGGCCACATTGGTCAAAGTGCCCAGTTCCCCGGTGGCCAGAATGGCTTTCATATGGGACGGGCCGCAGGCCTCCCGGAATGCCTGTACCTCGTGGTACAAGCCCTTCCAGTCACCGGTAAGTACCTTGCTGCGGCTGATCACAATATCGATTTCCTGGGCCCCGGCCCGTACCGAAGCCCGGATCTGGTTCAGTTTCTGGGCCTGGGTAATCTGACCGGCGGGAAATCCGGTGGATACGGCGGCTACCGGGATGTTACTGCCCTCCAGGGACTCCCGGGCTGTTCGCACCAGGTTGTGGTATACACATACCGCACCCACGGTAAGGTTGAGGTCCGCCGCCCCCAGTGCCTCCAGCAAATCCATACGCACCGGTTGCCGGGCCTTGGCGCACAGACGCTGCACATTACCCGGGGTATCGTCACCGGAGAGGGTGGTGAGATCGATGCAACTGATGGCCTTCAGTAGCCAGGCCGTCTGCCATGATTTTTTTACGGAGCGTCTTTTGCCCAGGGTGGCGGCCCGGCGCTCCACCGCACTGCGGTTGACCTTAAGGTGTTTTATCAGGGAGGCATCAAAAGGAATACCCTGATTGCGCAGATCGGTTTTCTGCGTTACTGGTTTGGTTTTATTTTGACCCATTTAATTAATGAAATACTACCCACTGCCGCAAACTACCAACTACATACTCAAACTACAAACCTACCTTCCGGAAGCCGCCTCAAACTACACACTCACACCTACCTGCCGGCAAGCGAGCTCACACTCAAACCACACTCAAACTCACACTCACACTCACACTCAATTTACCAACAGTAATTCATCCAACTTCAGTCCCCGGTAATCTTTGATAAATTTCACAATATGGGGAAAGCGGACAAATTCCTGCTCCTGGTGGGTGGTGGTCACTATCACCGCCGGACAGCCGGCATTTAAGGCAGTTTCCGCACCAACTACGCTGTCTTCAAACACCAGGCAGTCTTCGATAGGAACCCCCAGGTTCCTGGCGTTCTCCACAAAAATTTCCGGGTCCGGCTTGCCTTTGCGGACGTTCTTTGAGTGCAGTACCGAGCCGAAATATGACCTGATATTGAGGTTGTCCAGCACAAAGTCCACATTCTCCGGGGGGGCGGCGGTGCCGATGGCCATGGGTATGCCATCGTCCTTGATGGTTGACAGGAAAGTATCCAGGCCGTCGATCAATCGTAGTTGATCTTTAAAAATGGTGCGGTATTCCTGTTCCTTTTCCCAGGAAATGCGGGCCCTTTGCTGCGGGTCGAACCGGTTACCGAATAACCTTTCGACGATCTCCTCATTG
>JAUIKU010000127.1 GCA_030430675.1 Bacteroidia bacterium
CACGATATCCTGACCATCGTTTAGCCGGGCTCGGTGCACCTGACCAATTGAAGCAGAACCCAGTGGTTGTTCTTCGAAATAGGAGAACAATTGATCCATCTTTTTACCGGTTTCCTTCTCGATGATATCTTTCACCTGTTCTATTGGAAAAGGAGGGACTTCATTTTGCAGTTTTTCCAACTCCTTTATCAAAGGAAGGGGAAGAATATCCGCCCGGTTGCTAAGCAGTTGTCCAAGCTTGATGAAGCTCGCACCTAGTTCCTCGGTTACCATCCTAATGCGCTCCCAACGGGTATACTCAAAAACAGATCGGTCATGCCTGGACCAGCTCAGTTGTTTTTTCCGGGGTATTAAATTCCTGAGGGGAGTATTGACCACAATATCCTCAAAACCGTATTTGAGGAATACCCTGGTTACGTTCCTGATACGGTTGATGTTCTTTATGGTCCTTTCAAAAATCACCTTGCACCTTTGTTCTCGGTAAAAATAGAAAATTATAAATAAGAAATGCCGGACCCCGGCCATGGTGATTATTCCACCGGGACCACAAAAAATGGCAGTGCTTTATATAAAACACTGCCATTAGTATAAATGATTAACAGCCTATTTTTGGGCCGGTTTCTTTACCGCTCTTTTAGGCGTGGCCGGTTTTCTGGCCACCCTGGTAACCTGTGCGGTGGCCTGGGACATTTTTGATACCTTATTTTCAAGGGCCTTTACCCGTTTGTTTAGTTCCAAAAATTCCTTGGCTTTCGAAAAATCAAATTTCTTAAGCACTTCCTCAGTGATCTTGGTTATTTGAGATTCAAACTCCTTTTTCTTGGATTCGGTTTTTTTGAAAAACTCATCGACAATCTTCCTGCCTTCCTGCTCACTGATCTTTTCTTCATCGACTAACTTGTCTATGCTTTTTTGCAGTTTTTCAGCAGTCAGAGAGGCCAATCCTACTCCTGTGTATACGAATTTTTTAATTAAATCTTCCATTGTGCCTGGTAATTGGTTAAAATTGATCTATAGCATCATGCCTTGAATGCATATTAGTATGCATGCATAACATTCTACAGCTGTAATGTTAGCTTACAAGTTACAAAAAATCAATCCTTTTGTTTAGAAATTGGCGAGGTGAATTATAGCTTAAGCAGGTCCTGAACAATATCCCGAAAGGTTTATGACTCCCAGCCACCGATATTCGTCGCAGCATGAAAGTGACCCCCAGGAATTAGTCAGGCAGTTGGAGCAGCTTGACCAGTATTTCGATCCGGCTTATGCCAAAAGTCTGGTGGAGAACATATTGGTCCCTATAAATCAGTGGTATTTTAAATCGGAGTTTGTGGGGTTTGAGAACCTTCCCCACCGGAACAACCCGGACAGGCCGCTGATATATGTGAGCAATCATTCCGGTATGGCCTTCCCCTGGGATGGAATCATGTTTTCCTCATTGTTATTTCAAAGGCATGATTTTCAGTTCAAAAATGCAGTAAGGGCATTGTCGGCTCCGGCGCTGTCTCAAAGCAACCTAATGAACCCCTTTCTTATTGAAGATTTTTGGAAAATTAACGGAGCGGTAGAAGCCAGGTACAAATATTTTGAGATCATGATGAACTACCGGCAATCCAATCTGCTGATCTATCCGGAAGGTGTACCGGGTATTGGTAAAGGATTTAACCGCAGATATCAGCTGCAAAGATTTGCCACCTCTTTTGTAAGGATGTCCCTGAAGTATAAAACCGATATCATTCCATTTGCCACGGTAAACGGTGAATATATCAATCCCTATGTATTGAGTTGGCCATGGCTGAATAAATGGTCGGAAAAGATCGGGATTCCCTATATCCCGGTGGGATTCCATACCCTGCTACTCGTTTTCTTTCCCTGGTTGTTTTACTACGGATTACCTGCCAGGATGACCTATGTAATGGGTAAACCGATAAAGCCTTATCAGATGATAAACAAGCCATACAATGAACTCAGCTCTCGGGATATTCAGGACCTCAGGGACCGGATTAAAGCTACCATGCAGCATGATCTCGATCAGGCGGTTCAGCAATACGGACAAAAAAAATACTCTGCCGGTAAACTCAAAGGCCGAAGCCTGTCACAGATAATTAAACTGCTCTATTACTCTCCGCCGGGCTGGCCGCTGTTGTTTTACGAGCACCACAGGCTGTATCGAAAACACGGCGGTGCTCCATTTAAGATGAAGATAGGTACCTTTTCCTGGATAAGGTTTATACTTAAGAATCCCTTTACAGTGGCATTCTATCTTCCCATAATCGGCTGGATACCACTATTGATCAAGGGTTATTGGAAACACAATGTGGGTAAATGACGAATGACCGACCACCTGGTACCAATAACAATTAACTGCCGGATTCCGGAGTTTTTGCACTATCCGTAAAATAAAACCCCAGTTGTTTTTTGATCTTTTCTGGCAAGGCCGGTAATGATGATCTCGGAATCAGCAGGGTGGTGATATTGTGAAAATCTTTAAACACATGGTGACTGGCAGCAGTTTTAAGTAAGTAGTCGTGACCGGAGGACCCCCCGGTTCCGGGCTTTTTCCCCAGCAGGTTCATGGTCATCTGGGCATGCCTGTAACGCCAGGTAGTAAATAATTCATCGATAGAAATTAGCCTTTGTAGTAGATTATAGGGCATTTGCAGTATGGGTTCTTCCTGATAAAGATTAATAAGCAAAGCAGCCAATGAGGCCTTATAGCTGAGCTTGACTACACCCTTTTTCTGCAACTTCTCATATTCATCCTTATTGAGAATCCGGTTGAAGAATGCTTCATTCTCATTGATCATCCCTGTTCGCATCTCCTTCTCGTTATCCGACATTTCCTCATTACTATCCACGGCTGCCCTTTCCTGAATAAACATTGAGCGGACTGCACTTTCGTATTCACGGAGAAAATCAAAACCCTCCAGGCTCAGGAAGGGAGTTCTTTCCAACCAGGCGGTAACCGCTTCCAGCAAAGATTTACCGTTTTCGATTTCCTTGAGTTGTTGTTTTTGCTGATCGCTGAAAAAATCAGTATACCGGACACTGCCATAGGTTTGGCGGTGTTCTTCTTTCAGTCCCAACATAACTTCGACCATTCTAAACTGAAAACTCTGAAATCCCGAAGCGGGAAAAAGCAAGCCCCTGAATTCCAGAAAGTCCTGGGAAGTCATGGTTTCCAAAACCCGTATTTGTTGGACCAGTATCTTTTGTATTTCAATTACCCGGTCGAGGTCTGCCACCGCCAGTCCAATATTTCTTTCGTCCACCTGGTCCTGACTGAACATTTTTAAAACAGCCTGTAGCTCGTGTATTATTTGCTTAAACCAAAGTTCGTATACCTGGTGAATAATGATGAACAGTGTTTCATCGTGTGCCGGTTCGGTACAGTATTCAGCGCTGCGCAATTTTTGAGCGTCGAGAATTTTATCCAATTGCAGATAGGTCTCGTAGTGAATGGGATCTTGCTTTTCAGCCATGTCTTAAATATAGTACCTGATTTAGTGGAAAGGTAGTGCTACCTGATAAAACACCGGTAATATGCTTCCGGGCGGGACTTCATTTCATTCATTGTGGTAACCAATGCAATATATAATCATTGTTTTACAGGCAATTTATGTAACAGTTGCAGGAGGCTGTCGGGATAATCGGTGATAATTCCATCAACCCCCATTTCAATATAATACGTCATTTCATAGGTTTCGTTTACGGTCCATGGGATGACCGCAATTCCTTTTTCGTGTAGGCGCCGTATTAAGGAGGCAGTTACCAGTTGATGCTGCGGACTGTATATATCCGGTTGAAATCCCAGCTTATCGATATTTTGTTCAGGGCCCAATGGATTTGCCACCAACAGTGCAATGGCTACATCAGGATCTTGTTTCTTTACTTCTTTTAAGGTTCTGGGATCAAAGGATTGAATGGTGGTCCGTTCTTTTATTTTATATTCATTGATCACCCGCAGTACCAGTGATACAAATTCATGGGGCTCGGGATGAAAAACTCCATCGGACTCCTGCCGGGATTTTGTTTCGATGTTATAATTGACAGGCGCTCGATCCAATTCCCTGGCGCGTTTTTCTATTGACTGGATAACCTGCGATAGTAAAGGTTTGGGACCTGCTACCGGTTGCTGAATTGGAAACCCGGCAGGGGCTAGGGACCCGCAGTCGTATCGGGCGATTTCTTCATAGGTCATCTGAAATATGTTGTAGTTCTCGGGTGATGGGTCAAGCTCTTTACCCAGGCTGTCCAGACAGATATGATGGGATAAAAATGGCTCGTGTGATAATACTACCTGTTGGTCTTTGCTTATTACCACATCCATTTCCAGGGTGGTAACTCCCAACTCCAGTGCTTTTACAAATCCGGTCATTGAGTTCTCAGGTAATGATCCGCGGCAACCCCGGTGTCCCTGCACATCCAGGTGAGGATACAGTGGCTCATTGGATTTGGTGCCCTGTTCACAACCTTGTAGCAGGACAATGCCCAGTAAAATATGTACAAGGCAACATTCTGCAGTTTGCAAGGTGCATCCGATATCGACGGGGCAAAGCGATCTCATTTTCGATGGTTAAGTGTGTTGGTAGCAGTTTCCAGAACCGAACTAAACTCGGAGGTTTTTTCAATGGTTGCTATGGAGGCAGGATCCGTGGGGGTAGGCTCATAGGACCGCAATGGATATTGCCACCAGCCTACAGAATGCCAGCGACCGAATTTAAATCCAATGTTTTCATAAACCCCCAGGTGGCTGAATCCCAATGTTTCGTGAAATTGTATACTGGCGGGATTGGGTAGTGAAATCCCTGCTAAGGCGGTATAATAACCCTGTAGTGTTAACGCTGCTATTAAAGCCCGGTAGAGTGCGGTAGCGATTCCCTTTCGCTGGTATTGATGGTGCATGTACACAGAAAGTTCGGTGGACCACTGATAGGCGCGGCGGCTGCGATGTGGCCCGGCGTAGGCGTAACCGGCAACTGTTTGATGGTCGGTACAAACCAGCCAGGGGAATTGTCGTTGGATTTTATCCATCCTGGCCTGAAAGAGCTCTTCAGTAGGGACGTCATATTCAAATGAGGTGGCCGTTTCCAGGATTACAGGTTTATATATCCCCAGGATCTGACTACAGTCTTCAGAAGTTGCCAGTCGGATTGCAAACATGATTCCTAAAATAGAAAATAAGTAATTAGAAAGTCCTATGAACTTCAAATTGGCATCAAAATTGTTTTTAACCTGCTACAGTAAGCCCCACCGGATGACAGACGCATACCTATTTTACCATTCTAAACTTGATGTGTTATGCGTATTTTCAATATTTTATGGTGTTTTATGGTGTCCGCTTTTCTAATCACATGCGAAGAACCTGATGATGTAGAACCTCAGCCCGTGAAATTTCCAGGGGTAGATCCACAGCTAAGAACCTATTTCCAAAGATTCGAAGATGAGGCCGCCGCCAGGGGGCTGGCCATAGATTTAACCGAAGCCGGTATCTCCGGGGTAATAATGGAAATAGATGACCGGCATGTGTTGGGTCGTTGCTCATTTCCCAGAGCGGAGCCCAATCGGGTGACGGTGGACCAGACTTTTTGGTCAAGAGGTTCTGACCTGTTTCGTGAATTCGTGGTATTTCATGAATTAGGACACTGTTTTTTGTTTAGGCCTCACCTGGAAGACCAACTGTCAAATGGCGCCTGTGTCAGTATCATGCGTAGTGGAAACGGAAGTTGTCTGGATAACTATTCCAGCCGGACCAGGGATTTCTACATCGATGAGCTATTTGATCACCGACCCGCTGCATTGGTCGCCCGCTAACGGATAATCAGAATAGCAGGTATAATTGAGCAAGTCCCGCCAATCCACCCAGGAGGGCACCGACCGTTATAAGTTTCCACTCATCTTCTTCAAATATGGGATGAAGGAATCCGGCGAACTCCCCGGGTGGCAGGGCCTGCATTTTGTTTCTGAGGGTACCTTCCAGGTCCAGTGCCTGTTCGGTATAAAGATAGATTCGGCTGATTATAATTCGAAGGTCTTCCTTAAAGCTTGAAAATGCGATGTTTTTTACTATCTCATATCTTTTGGTCCCTGTTACCAATTGGATCAGTACTTTGGACCTGCCTGCGGCAAGATCGATAATCCTGGTAACATGATTTTTTATTAGTTCCATGACCATACCAGATCTTGAACCGAATAGAATGCTGTCAAAAATCTTCGGTGAGGTAAGGATTTGACCGGCTATGATCGAGGCATATTCAGCGGAGACTTCATTTTGACGTTTAATAAACAATCCCTGGACCTGAAAGCCACCTATCTTCCATGGTTTTTCCGGCTTAAATATGAGTTTTATTGCCAGCCAGTTGGTGCAAAACCCCACAAAGATGCCAGCTACCGGTAAAAACCACCAGGGGTGAAATGAATACCAGATGAACATTTGTACAATGCCAAATAAAAAACCGAAATAGGCTCCGGACTTTTCAATAAACTTAAATTCTTCCAGTCCACATTTCAGGAAGATCTTATTGAGCAGCCCCTTATCAGCTATAAGAGTGGAAATGACCATGGATTTCAGGTCAAAAAATTTATTGATGTTGTTGTTGATCTCCTTCATCAACTCCTCCACCGTGGTAGGCAGGTCTTCAATTACCCGGTCCTGCAGTTGCTTTTTGATAGGAGAAGGTAGATTACTCCAAACCGTTGGCGCTTGCGTAATCATAACTTCTTCAATGATCTTGACGGACACCCGTTCAAGTTCTGGCGACATCTCCCTGACCGCCACATGCGGATCTATCTGCTGAAACTGCTCTTCCATGCTCACCAGGTTTTTGGTAATGAGATCTACTGCTTTTCCCGCCATCACCCCGGCCTTGGAAGGTATGATCCCCTGCCAGCCCAAATAGGGAGGTATACCTTTGAATTCCAGAGGATAAAAAGTCATTCTCAATGCCAGTACATTGGTGGCCCAACCAACCACGCTGCTGATCACCGGAATCAGGCCGTATGTCCAATTTTCTAGTAAGAAATCCATGGGAACTTCATTTTACTTTTCAGGACAGGTTGAAGGGTACAATAATAGGTCAGAAATACTTGACAGTGTAGCTGTTTGATACAAACTAATAATATTTTCTTAATTTAGCCGCGCATTAAACCGATGCCCTTAATCGTTATTCCCAATATATTCTAGGTAATGGATGTAGTTCTGAAAATGCAGCTAAATGTACTTATTCACCTGGCCATGGTGGATGGGCAGATTTCAAAGGAGGAGAGAGAATGCCTGGAAAATATCGCCAGCAACCACGGGGTATCGCCCCGGGAGTTACAGCAAATGATAGAATATCCCAAGCCAATAGAGTCGCTGGGAGCGCTGAGCAATGACCTTAAATTCGAATACCTGTACAGCATTGTTCACCTGATGAACGTAGATGAAGAAGTTGACCAGCGAGAAATACATTTTTGCCAGAACATGGCTTTGAGGTTAGGCTACTACAAGGAGGTGATTGATGAGCTATGGTCGGAATTGTTGGAGGATAAGAACCTGAAGAAGAATAAAGAAGAGCTAAAGCAAAAAATACAGGGATTCAATCCCTATATCTGATCATCCTCTCTTTTCTAGCAACATTTCTTCAAATTTTGCGAAGGTATGCTCCGGGTTGATGCCACAGCTCAGATGGTAGTTGATGTGTTCAACCAAATCGTCTACTACCGCCGAGGCAAAGTCCAGTTGACTTACCAGCTGTTTGCAGATTTCTTTCTCCCTGGGGTCGATTTGCCCATCGATCATCATTACCCAAACGAAATCGAATATCATTCGAAAGCGCTGGTAATAATTGTCCGGTATTATAATCGAGGGTTGAACCGGTGATTGTTTGATCCGATGGAATTCCTGGTGGTCAATGCCCATTTTCCGAGCTATGAGCAACAGGTACTCCTCTTCCCTGGCGTCCAGATGTGCATCTGCGAAAGCGATAAGGAAAAGTTGTTTTAAGTAATTCTTTTTCTGATCTGTATGAATCATTCCACCATTAACCGGATCTTTCAGAACTGAAAGTATCAAAACACGGTGCAATGAACCAGAGAAAAACTCCAGCTTCATTCCATATGTAATAATTCAGCCTAAATCAGTTCATTGGTTTTAGGCCGGTTCTTTGGAAATGTTTCACAATTTCATGTAAGATTATTTCCGGAAGTATCAATAATCCGAATTAGCCGGTGCCACTGAAAAATGTTATCCTATACCGAGCACCCCGGCAACCGCCTGTAAATTCGCCATTTTGAGTTGGTACGATCCAAAATTGTCGGTTTTCATTCATTAATATCGATAATCTCAACCAGGTAAGTTATCTGTGGTATTGCCTTGGGTGAACTCACCGGTTGTACATACCTTCGTGTCATCAACAATTATTTAAAACAGTAAAAACTCAGAAATATGTTTAGCAAAGCCGAAACTCACAGCATGGCAGAATCCAATACCATAATTGGAACAGGGACTACCATAGAGGGAAACATTGAATCAAACGATAACCTTCGGGTAGAAGGGACTCTGAAAGGGGTGATTAAGACCAAATCCAAGATAGTATTAGGAGCCTCTGCAGTGGTGGAAGGAGATATTTTCGCCAGGAATGCAGAAGTGCAGGGTACGGTAAAAGGAAAGATTGAAGTTACTGAGTTGTTGATCCTGGGAGAAGGGTGTAAAGTAAAAGGAGATATCATAACCAACAAGCTGGAAGTCAGAGATGGAGCTTCTTTCAATGGCGATTGTTCAATGGGTGTGAAAACCAAAGAAATAAAACTGGAAAAAGACAACGTCAGCGCTCCCAGTTTACTGGCTGCCAACTAAAGATTAGTATCTAGCTGAGTATTTTTTAATATATGCAGGCTGAAAAATTTCTTTTTTTGGCCTGCAATTTTTTTGCTCAATCGAAAGTACCTCGTTCATTAAAATTCCTGTATCTTTAACCCTTTATAATCAGGCAGTTTGGCATGGGATTAGCACAGGTGGATAATAAGGCGCTGACCAAATTTTTAAAGGGTCTGTTGCACCGGCAATTGGACCAAGCTTCCTGGCAATGGTTGACAACCAAACTCGATAACCTTAACAACGATCCCCAACTAAGAAATTTCTACCTTACTTTTAGTGCAGTACCACGTTACCTGGGCAAAGCTTCTTTACAATTAACCCCGGAAGACATTCACCAGGTGTCAGCGCTAAGGCCTGGGTTCCAAATGAATGGCTGGACTATTTCCCAAACAGGCAGAGCGCTGGTTGTATGTGCATATCCGTATTCGGATCCAGAAACTTTTATAAAAATCATTGACCAGTTGTTCAGCACCGCGGAAGTTAGTGAGTTGGTTGCTTTGTACAGTGCGTTACCGGTAATGCCGTATCCGGAAAAACTCAAAGCCAGGGCCTCCGAAGGAATTAGAACCAATATGTCGGTAGTATTCGACGCGGTGGTACTGAACAATCCGTATCCCAGTAAATACCTGGATGAAGGAGCCTGGAACCAAATGGTCCTCAAAGCCCTGTTTATGGAGCGTCCCCTGTTCAGGATCTACGGGTTGGAAGAAAGGAGTAATTTGTCATTGAGCAAAATGATTTCGGATTACGCACATGAAAGGTGGGCGGCAGGGCGTCCGACTTCACCGGAAATGTGGCGACCTATTATGGAGCACGGAACCATAAGCATTTACCAGGACCTGGAACAGTTAATTGCCCTGGACGACCCCGATCAACAGTCGGCAGCGATTTTAGCGGCAAAAGCATTAAATACCAGGGAATCACAGGCGTTTCTGGACCAAAATGATTCCCTGGTGAAACAATTAGAAAATGCGAGTATCACCTGGGATAAGATAGGAGAGCGCTGGTGGTCCAAACAACAAATGAATTAAAAGCTTAGTATCATGTTTATAGACCCACATGTTCATATGACCTCACGTACTACTGATGATTATCAGGCAATGCGTGATGCAGGAATTGTCGCTATAATCGAACCGGCTTTCTGGCTGGGTCAGCCGCGTACCGCTGTTGGCTCTTTTCAGGATTATTATAGCAGTCTGGTCGGTTGGGAACGATTCAGAGCCAGCCAATTTGGCATAAAGCATTATTGTACCATTGGCCTGAACTCCAAGGAGGCCAACAACGAGGCGCTCGCTGAACAGGTCATGGAGATATTGCCGCTATTTGCCTGCAAGGAAGGCGTAGTGGGCATTGGTGAGATTGGGTTCGATGATCAAACCGAAACAGAGGACAAATATTTCAGACAACAACTGGAACTGGCCAAAGAACTTGATCTGCCGGTACAGATACATACGCCACACAGGGATAAAAAGCGCGGTACCACCAGGAGTATGGATGTAGTGGTAGAGCATGGCATTGATCCTGGCAAAGTGGTAATCGACCACAACAACGAGGAAACGGTAAGAGAGGTTTTGGACCGGGGATTCTGGTGTGCTTTTACCATTTATCCTTTCACAAAAATGGGAAACAAGCGGATGGTCGCAGTGGTACAGCAATATGGTAGTGAGCGGATCATTGTGGACAGCTCTGCGGACTGGGGTATTAGCGATCCCCTGGCAGTTCCCAAGACAGCAGGGTTGATGGAAAGAAGCGGTATTCCCCAAGAAGATATCAGACTTACCTGCTATCAAAATGCCCTGACAGCCTACGGTCAAAGTGGTCAAATGGATGAAAGTGACTGGCTGGATGCCGCCACTGTTGATCAAACACAACTCTTTGAAGGTAACTCCGTATTGAGGGGGCAAAGACCAGACACCAAATCTGACATCATTAGCTAGCCTGCTTTTCGCATATGAGTAAAATCAGGGCTTACCTGACATTGATGCGCCCCCCAAATCTGCTTACTGCGGTGGCAGATATTCTGGCAGGATTTTCCGCATCTGCGTCATTACAGCATGTTAAAGGGGGAGCATTTGACTTTATCCAACATCAGCTTCCCTGGGACAAGGTGATCTTCACCGGTTTGGCCAGCATTTGCCTGTATGCCGGAGGTGTGGTCCTCAACGACGTTTTCGATGCCAAACTGGACCGCCTGGAAAGGCCGGAAAGACCGATACCATCCGGGGTAGTTAGTGGATTTAATGCGGCCCTGCTGGGTGGAATATTGTTGTTGGTAGCCATACTACTGGCGTTTTCAGTCAATATGACCAGTGGCTATGTGGCCTTGACCATAGTGGTGCTGGTTATTCTTTATGATGGGTTTTCCAAATCACAAGCGGTAGCCGGGCCACTTAATATGGGATTATGCCGTGGGGCCAATCTTATGTTGGGGGTAAGCATTTTTCCTGAGAATCTAACTGCGTTGGCTTTTTTGACCATCATTCCTGTTGTTTACGTGGCTGCCATCACTGTTACCAGCAGGGGAGAAGTACATGGTAGTAGCCGAAGCAGCCTTGATCTTGCCTTTGGACTTTATCTGCTGACGATTACCATGATGCTGTCATTGGGCATACTGGAGACTTTCAATCTGTGGTCGTGTATTCCTTTTTTGTTGTTACTGATGGCGCTGGTATTTCCCCCCTTATTCAGGGCCAGGCAAACCAAAGAACCCAGGTACGTGGGGAAAGCGGTCAAATTCGCAGTACTGAGCCTGATAATTCTGAATGCCGCATTGGCGGCAGGATTTGTGGGATGGTTTTTTGGCTTATTGTTATTATTATTGCTTCCTTTTTCAATTTTGTTGGCGAAAGCTTTCGCCGTCACCTAAACTAATTCATGAAATTTCTGCATCAATCGTTTAGTGTTCCATTCCAGTACAATGTTTATTTTACTCAGAACCTGTTTGATGCAGGTAATGATACTTTAATTAAGGTTCTGGATACTGAGTTGGGTCCCAAGAAAGTGCTTTTTGTACTGGATCAGGGGGTGGTTGAACATCACCCCAAATTGATGAATGACATCAAGAAATATGTTAGACTTCATTCCGACAAGATCATAGATCTGATGGAGCACTTCATTCTTCCCGGTGGAGAACAGTGCAAAAATGACTATAGCTATGTGGAGAACCTGATTGAAGCGATTAACCACTACGGTATTGATCGTCATTCCTACATAGCGGCAATAGGCGGCGGTTCGGTGTTGGATACTGTGGGGTTTGCCGCAGCGGTTAGCCATCGCGGTATCCGACTATTAAGGATTCCCACCACCGTGCTGTCACAGAACGACTCGGGGGTTGGGGTTAAAAACGGGGTGAATGCTTTCAAAAAGAAAAACTTTATCGGAAGCTTTGCGCCGCCGGCAGCCGTTATTAATGATGGTGATTTCTTGCATACGTTGCACATGAGAGACTGGAGGTCTGGCATTGCGGAAGGAATCAAAGTGGGGTTGATCAAGGATGTGGCATTTTTCGAATTTATCGAGAGTAATACAGAACAATTGAACAATCGGGACATGGTTGCCATGGATCACCTGATTTACCGCTGTGCCGAGTTGCACTTACAACACATTGCTTCCGGCGATGCCTTCGAAATGGGATCCTCCCGGCCATTGGATTTCGGACATTGGTCTGCCCACAAGCTGGAACAGATTGCTCATTATAGCATTCGCCATGGGGAAGCAGTAGCTCTTGGGATGGCGCTTGACGCCATATATTCCTGTCTGGAAGACAGGCTTCCCCAGGAAGACCTGCTGCGTATATTGCAATTGCTGCAGGCACTGGGGTTTGATATGTTTCACGAGGGTCTTAATGAATTGGCCTTGCTTGATGGGTTAGATGAGTTTAGGGAACATCTGGGAGGGCAATTGACCGTAATGCTATTGGAAAAAATAGGAAAAGGGGTGGAGGTACACCAAATTGACCGGAAACTGGTTTTGAAAAGCGTTAAATTGCTGCAAAGTTTTCAAAAAACCGGTAATCTCAGCTTATGAAGCTCATCACCCGCGGGCATCTGACCTATTGTTCGAATATTCATCCCGGAGAAAGCTGGGAAGAGGTATTCCAGGCCCTGCAAACACATTTGCCGGTAGTTAAAAAGCAAGTCTCTCCCGAACAATCAATGGGAATAGGGTTGAGGTTGTCCGATCAGGCCAGTCGAGAGTTACAGCAGGAAGGTACCACATTACTCAATGATTGGATGCACCAGCAGGGATTTTACGTGTTTACCATGAATGGGTTTCCCTTTGGCGGCTTCCACAGACAAAAAGTAAAAGATCAGGTACATCAACCGGACTGGACCACCAGCGAACGGGTGGCATACACCCTTAGGTTATTCGAAATACTTTCGCAACTAATCCCGAAAGGTCTGGACGGGGGAATCAGCACTTCTCCTTTGTCCTATAAACCCTGGTGGTCTCAACAGCAGCGTAAGGATGTTTTCAGGAGATCCACCCAGAATATAATCGAGGTGCTGGTGGAGCTACACAAGTACTACCAGGATAAAGAGGTATTGCTGCATTTGGACATTGAACCGGAGCCCGATGGCCTTATTGAAAACTCTCAGGAATCCATTACTTATTTCAGGGAGTGGTTACTACCTATGGCACAGGAAGAGTTGGTAACAAGATTGGGAGTCAGTGTGGGAGAGGCCAAAGAGATCGCATTGAGACACATTAATATTTGCTATGATGTTTGCCATTTTGCGGTAGCCTATGAATCCCCGGCAGAAGTGATGCAGAAGTTTCAGGAGTCCGGCATTCGAATTGGAAAGATTCAGATCAGCTCTGCATTGAAAAAGGATTTTACCGGCACTGCCGAATCCAGAGATCAATGCAAACTAGCTTTCAGTGTCCTGAATGAACCCACTTACCTGCACCAGGTCATAGCCCGTGATAGGGAAGGAGGACTTCATCAGTACACCGATCTGCCCGCGGGGCTTAACCATATCGGTGATCCGGAGATTGTAGAATGGCGAACACATTTTCATGTTCCGGTTTTTGTCCGGTCGTATGGATTACTGGAGTCTACTCAGCAGGACATTATCGAAGTATTACAATTATGGTCCGATTCTCCCATGACCAACCACCTGGAAGTGGAAACCTATACCTGGGAGGTATTGCCCCGGGAACTACAAAAGGAATTGAATACTTCCATAGCCCGGGAGTTGAACTGGGTTATTGACCAAATGGACCGATAGCCAATTGAATATGCAGAGAACGGTGATAATAGACGTAGTTGGTCTTAGTGACCGGGTAATTGGCACTGATACACCATTCCTGGCACGGAGACAACAGCAGGCCAGGAATCACATTAAACCCCTGGTGCCTGCCGTTACCTGCTCAGTGCAATCCACCTACCTTACCGGCAAGTTGCCAGGGGCGCATGGCGTAGTAGGAAATGGCTGGTACTTTGAAGAAGAGTGTGAAGTGAAGTTCTGGAGACAGTCGAATAAGTTGGTGCAGGCTGAGAAGATTTGGGAAACGGCCAAAGCCCGGAATGATTCGTTTACCTGTGCCAACATGTTTTGGTGGTATAACATGTATTCATCGGTGGACTATTCCGTTACTCCGCGCCCCAACTATCTGGCCGATGGCCGTAAGATCCCGGATGTCTACTCATATCCCCCTCAACTCAGAGACCAGTTGCAACAGAAACTGGGGCAGTTTCCCTTATTTGAGTTCTGGGGACCTAGAACTACCATCCGTTCCAGCAGATGGATAGCAGAAGCTGCCATGGAGGTGGAGCGACGGTTCCATCCTACACTGTCACTGGTATACCTGCCTCACCTGGATTACTGCTTACAGAAATTTGGGCATGATCACCAAAAAATTGCTTCGGACTTGCAGGAAATTGATGGCCTGGTAAAGGAACTGGTGGAGTTTTATGAGTCACAGAAGGTACAAATCATAATAATTTCCGAATACGGCATCACCGATGTCTCACATCCGGTGGC
>JAUIKU010000128.1 GCA_030430675.1 Bacteroidia bacterium
CGGTAAACTTGAACTCCTCACCATCATACACCACTGTCACCTCCCGGGTTTTCTCTTCTGTATCTGTTGATTGGGCAACGGTTTTATCAATGGTGGGAGCAACAAAGCTCTCTTTAAACAGCTTATTGTGGGGAATCCCTTCTCCCTTCAGGTAAGTTTCTATATTATGCATCATACCCTCGGGACCACACATCAAATACTGGGTCTTATCTGTACCCCAATCAGGAATTCGTTGCAGCATTTCTTCCAACATGGCTGGGTTTAACAATCCGGAATGTCCCTGCCAGGTAAGAGGAGCCTGCTCAAGTATATAGATAACATGGAATCTACCCCGGTTGTTAATCTGCATTTCTTCCAGCTCTTTTTTGAAAATGATGGAATCTATATTGCGGTTGGCGTAAATTAAACTGACGATACTGTGCGGCTCATATTTCATTATGGACTTAATATGAGACATAAATGGGGTAATGCCACTGCCTCCGGCAAACATGATCAGGTGCCTCCGGTTGGAAGTATCCATTTCTGTAGTAAAATGACCCATGGGCTCCATCACTTTGAGCTCATCTCCTACCCTGAGGTGATCCGGCAAATAGTTCGACATGAGTCCTCCTTCAACCCTTTTTACGGTCACTGCAAGATCAGGATCGATCTCAGGAGCTGAGCAAAAGGAATAACTACGTCTTACTTCCTTGCCATTGATCTCTGCGATCAGGGTGAGAAACTGGCCTGACCGGTACTCCATTGGTGGACTGGGCTGATGAAAAACTATACTGATAGCATTGTGTGTTTCCTGTACTATGTCCTTTACCTTGAGTCGGTAATAATGATCATTCATATATTCCCTGTGTATTTAACTGCTTCTGTATTCTCTTTAAAGGCTACAAAGCTAATAAAATCTGTCTTTAACATAACCCGTCAACTTTTAAATAGCTGGGCTAATCCCTTAAAGTATATTATTTTCCTATTTTTATGCTTCAAGTAATTAGCTACATGAAACTATCTGAATTAACCGCGCTTTCACCCCTGGATGGACGGTACAGATCCAAAACCGGCGAACTGGCCAAATATTTTTCTGAGTATGCACTGATAAGGTATAGATTGTTAATGGAGCTAAGTTATTTCAAAGCATTGGCGGAACTTGCTATTCCTCCATTGGATACCTTCCCCAAAAATGGCTTTAAAAAACTGGATGCCATTGCTGCTGGTTTTGATATAAAAGCCGCCAGAAGAATAAAGACACTGGAGAAAACTACCAACCACGATGTAAAGGCTGTGGAATATTACCTGAAGGAAAAATTTCGCCAGGCGGGTCTTACAAAATACCAGGAGTTTATCCATTTTGCCCTGACTTCCCAGGACATCAACAACACCGCAATTCCGCTTTCTCTGAAAGATGCCCATTCCGAGGTTATTTCACCGACAATCAGGCAATTACTTACAGTTCTGAAAAAGCTGGCCAGACAATGGAAACAGGTGGCCATGCTGGCACACACTCACGGTCAACCCGCATCTCCTACCCGCCTTGGTAAAGAAATTGAGGTCTTTGTTAATCGTCTGGACCTTCAGCTAAAGGAATTAAATAGAATTCCCATGGCGGCCAAATTCGGTGGTGCCACCGGTAATTTTAACGCCCATGCCGTGTCATACCCCGATGTAAACTGGGATCGATTTGCGGACAGGCTGTTAAAATCAATGGGACTGTACCGCAGTAAACCAACAACACAAATTGAACACTACGATTACCTGGCGGGATACCTGGATACAGTAAAGAGAATAAACACCGTTTTAATTGATTTTTCACAAGATATATGGCTTTACATAGCCAAAAACTACTTTACCCAGAAGATAAAAAAAGGAGAAGTTGGTTCTTCTACCATGCCCCATAAGGTAAATCCTATTGACTTTGAAAATGCAGAAGGTAATCTTGGCCTTTCTACTGCACTGTGTAATCATCTTTCTGCCAAACTACCGGTCAGCCGTTTGCAAAGAGACCTTACCGATTCCACCCTCCTCAGGAATCTGGGGGTGGCTCTGGGGTATACTCTTTTGGGGTTAACTTCCATTTTAAGAGGCTGTGACAAGCTGCAATTGAATCGGGCCGCGCTCAATGAAGATCTCGATAACAACTGGGCGGTGGTAGGTGAGGGCATTCAAACCATATTGAGGCGGGAGGGCTATCCTAAGCCCTATGAGGCTTTAAAAGATCTAACCCGCAACAACCAAAAGCTGTCTCAGGAACGTCTTTGGGAATTCATTGACGGCTTGAAAGTGAAAGATACCGTGAAGGAGGAATTAAAGGCCATCACACCTTTTAACTATACCGGAGTTTAAGTACCTACGAAATCTCCGCTCTTGTGGCGACAATCTTCAATTTTTTTCTTGAGGCCTGATTTCCAGAATGGACCGTTTCTAAAAAACAGGGTAAAGTTCACTCCAAAATTATGAAAGGCCCTTTGGAACTCACTTTCATATCCCGGCTGTCCTTTCAAAGTGACCAGGTACTCAAAACCTTTGGATCTGGTTATCTCTACCACACAGGGATTGCCATAACTGGTATTTTGGGTATTCTTCTTTAGGATATATCGAACCTTTTTGTTCTTCGACTTCTGCTGCGACTTTCTCGACTTTTTGTTAAAGTCAGTATTGGTAGTGCTGGCAGGGGGCAAATTCTGACCCAATACCGGCTCCAGTGCCAGCAGGCATACCAAAAGCAAACACCATCTTATCATCACCTCAATAGTTATCTACCAAATTTAATCAGTTATTTCACACTTTGTCATGTCATGATAGAAAACGTCACCGCAATGCTCATAACTGATCTTTTATATCTTTAACTGCTCCTCGTATCATATCTTTGCGCCCATAACTCTATGAAAAAACTGATCAGCCTTGCCATTCGGAACATACCCCGCAAGCACCTGCAGCTGGTTGGCCATTTTATTGCCAAAATGCTGTCTGTGTTCTATTTGGGACGTGGGGTACAATGTCCGGTTTGCAACCATCACTACCGCAAATTCCTGCCTTACGGGAGAGTAGCCAGGTCAAATGCCCTTTGTCCTAACTGCCTGGCACTGGAGCGCCACCGTCTGCTATGGGTATATATGAAACAGAAGACCTCCCTATTCCAGCAGGAGCAACGCCTGTTGCACATTGCTCCTGAATATTGTTTTATCGACCGAATGGAAGCCATAGATACCCTTGAATATGTAACCGCAGATATCGAATCTCCCCTGGCCAAGGTAAAAATGGATATTCTCGATATGCCATTTAAACAGAGTAGTTTCGATTGTGTTCTGTGCAATCATGTTATAGAACATGTTGAAGATGATTTAAAAGCTCTTGATGAAATTCTCAGGGTACTAAAACCAGGTGGTTGGGCCATAATACAGGTGCCTTTCTTTGAGCCTGTCCCGGAACATACCTTCGAAGACCCGGCGATTACCGCACCTGCGGAACGATTTAAAGCATACGGTCAGAAAGATCACCTGAGGCTCTACGGCAAAGATTACAAGCAGCGATTGGAAAGCTGTGGATTTAATGTAAAGGAAGACTATTTTGTGAACTCCCTGCCCATGGAGCAGGTCCGGCAGTATGCGCTATCCCGGGAGCCAGTGTACTTCTGCACCAGGCCCGGTTAAAACCCCACTTTTTCCCGCAAAACATAATCTCTGCTCTGAGAAGCGCTCTGGGTGATCAACTCACTAATAAATCCCGCCAGGAAAAGCTGCACACCGACTACCAGTGCTACCAGCGCTAAAAAAAATAGCGGTTGATCCACCACATCCCTGGGCGCAGGCCGGTTTAGTACCCACAGATAGTACATTTTTTGAGCAATAATCCACAGGGTAATAACGAAACCCCCAAAAAATGATAAAATACCCATGCTCCCGAAAAAATGCATGGGTCTCTTTTTGAACTTAGATACGAAGGTAATAGAGAGCAGATCCAGAAAACCTCGTATAAAACGTTCGAACCCAAATTTTGTCACCCCGTATTTCCTGGGATGATGCTTTACGGATTTCTCTCCTATATGGCTAAACCCACTCCATTTTGCGATAACCGGAATATACCGGTGCATTTCACCATAAATAGATATTTGTTTCACTACATCGGCACGATATGCCTTAAAACCACAATTAAAATCGTGGAGATCTATACCCGAGATCATCCTGGTAGTCCAGTTGAAAAATTTGGATGGAATAGTTTTGGTAAGCGGGTCTTTTCGTTTCTTTTTCCAGCCTGAGATCAAGTCAAAATTTTCACTGATCATCATTTCGTAGATGGAGGGGATCTCTTCCGGGTCATCCTGGAGGTCAGCATCCATGGTGAAAATTATTTCTCCCAGGGCATGATCAAACCCAACGCTCAAAGCTGCTGATTTACCGTAATTTCTAGAGAGACGGATTCCTCTGACCGCAGTATTTCGAGCTACCAACTTTATAATTACATCCCAGCTTTCGTCGGTACTTCCATCATCCACAAACAGCAGCTCATACTGGAAACCATTTAACTCCATTACCTGATGAATCCAGTCACACAATTCCTCCAGTGATTCTTCTTCATTATAGACGGGAACCACTAAAGAAATATCCAATACTCCTCTCATTTAAGCTATTTCCTCGGGATTTCGCCGTTTAACAATGGCACCTGTTATTAGGGATATGATCGCATAGATGACAATACTGTAGAGATAAGCCTTTACTATGCCGCTAAACTTGTATTGAGACGCCATCTGCATTTCGGTTCGTTCCAAAGCTTTATCCATTTCTTCATCAGGTACATTGAATCTCTCCATCATGCTTTCGGTATTTTCCAGAGCGGCAGCTGTTACTACCTCTGTCAATTCCGAATCGATGACGTTGAACAACAGAAAGTTAAACCCCTGACCTATCAGACCCGCTACCAGGAGCAGGATTAAGGAGAATAAAAACGCATTTTTAAACGACAGATATCCCCCTACCGACTTCCTGAAACCTATCCCAAACATTACCACCAAAGCCAGTGAAACTACCAAAATAGTAATTCCAACCCACATGTTGGCCAGTAATTTGGCATCGATAAAATAAATAAGCAGGGTGATTATTACCCCGATCAACCCTAAAGTTATTCCTGATTTTACGGCTGGCTGGACCAGATCCTTGGTAGTTGTGCTCACAATTGATAATGGTTTGGTAGTTTCTTATTTCCGCAGTATAGCGGCGATTAATATAGTTAAAAATAGGCCAATAGCTAGTTTTTTCCAAAAATCATCGATGGCTACTACTAATGCGGAAGTGCCACCCATTTTTACCAGCTGTTGTTGATACAGATCTTCTCCCAGTTGTTCTACAAACTGGGCTCTGTTTTGCTCCAGAAGCTGTATCCTATCCTGTATATACCCATCCAGTACAGATGGGTCGGCTATAGTCAGGAAAATGTACAGAAACAATGCCACACCCAATGCTACCCCGGTGTAGGTAACAAATCCACAAGTCATTCCCTGCCAAAATCGAAGTTCGCCCCCATTGTAATTCGTTTTAAAATCTTTGATTGAAAAAAAAATCATTACCGGAATCAAAAAAAGGCCTATGTCCCAGGGTCGCCCCACCACCAGTGGATTATAATCCAGAAAATACAATAGAAGAAACAAGACCCCATACAGGAATAGTCCAATAATGGCATAGCGTACAGGTACTGATATTAAAGGATTATTGGCATTGCCTTTCATCAGCACAGCCAATCAGGTTAGACCGCTATCCAGGTGGACCTTCCCATTGTTAAATACGCCCACCGCTTTTCCGGTTAACGTTTTTCCGAAATATGGTGAATTACGGGATTTTGACTGATTGGTGGATTCGTTAAACTGCCACTTCTTTTGTGGGTCGAACAGTGTGAGTACCGCTGGTTTTCCCGGTTCGATGACAGGCATTTCCAGGCCTAACAACTGCCTGGGATTACTGGTTATTTTCTCTAGTAAAAGCTCCAGTGGTATTTTTTTGCTTAATTCCTGAATAAGGGACCCCATCTCCTGTATGCCCAGCATACCGAAACTGGCCAGGTCAAATTCAAGCTTTTTCCCCTCGTCATCCTCCGGTCGATGATCGGAGACCAATACATCGATAGCGCCATCACCAACGCCCTTAATAAGCGCCCTGATGGTCTTTTTTCCTCTGAGCGGCGGATTTACTTTATAATTTGTGTCGAAATCCACCAGGTGACTGTCATCCAGCAACAGTTGGTGGACCGCCACGTCACAACTTACAGCCAGTCCCTTTCGTTTGGCCGCTTTAATCATGCTCAAACTTTTCGGGGAAGAAACATTGGCAAAATGAAGACGTCCGTTATAATATTCCAACAGCGCCAGGTCCCTGGCCACCATGACTTCTTCCGACAGTTTTGGAATTCCTGGTATGCCCAGCAAGGTGCTTTGCACTCCTTCATTCATGTGACCAAATGCGGAAAGCATTTTATCTTCTGCCCGGTTGATCAACAGGCCATCAAATTTTTGGAGATATTGTAAAGCTTTTCCGAATACGTCAGTATGCCACAAGGGTTCTATTCCATCGCTAAAAGCCACCGCCCCGGCACGATGCAGATCAATCATTTCTGTTAACTCCGTTCCTTGGGTATCTCTGGTTACCGCTCCCAGCACATGTAATTGAGTCAAGCTGTATTGGTTGGCCGCCCGCAGGTAACTCACTTCGTTCTTGGACGCGACTACGGGGCAGGTATTCGGTTGCAAAACCACATCGGTAAAACCTCCTGCCAAGGCGGCGTTTCTACCGCTAGCCAGGTCTTCCTTGGCCTCATTACCGGGGTCACAAAAGTGTGCCCTCATATCACACCACCCAGTGGATAGAATTAAATTATCCGCCTGAATAGTTTTAGAGGCATTTTTATTACGGGTGGTGATATCAGAGATAATACCGTTCCTAACCAGAACATTTCTCCTTTTATTGTGGAATTCGGAAGACCTGTCTACTATTTGAACGGATTTGATCAGGATTTCCATAATCGCTGCGCAAAATAGTAAATAGACACCTTATTTCAGAAATCTAATTAACAAAACTTCCGATATCAAAAACAGCAGTGACAACAAAACGGCATATTTCCAAAGTGGCACCCCTGCTTGTGCCTGGAATACTCTATCAGAATAACGCTCGAATTCGTTTTCATCCAGGACTGAAATATTATCGCCGGTGAACAACTCATTTAGCTCCTGGGCAGCATACTGGTCCAGATAAGACTCCCGGCCATTGTTGTTATATGGAATCACATTTTCTGTTCCTGAAGGGGATTTAAGATAATAAAATCCTGGTCGCAATATATCCGAGGGTACTTCCAGATATAATTCCTTCCCCAGGATCCTTTGATTTGGAACGATCTCTTCCTCTTCATTATTCATTACAAAAAGCTCATTGCCCCCAACTGAATCCAGCGTAAGTCTAATAATCTGTTCATCAGTGGTATGATATAGTTTGCGATCGAAAGCCTTGCTCAATGCCGCTATCTTGTACATAACAGGCACAAATACCGCATGCTGAGGCAGTGTGGTTTGAACAGCTGTCAATGGTGAAGCGAACAAATAAACCCGACCTCTGAAATCAGTGGACAAATAGGGAACTCCATTCTTTGCTAACAACAGGTTATCTCCTCGCTGATCACTCCAGTGTAAGATATTTTTAACCCGGGGCATTGTGATCAGTTCAGCTTTCTGATCTTCAAAAATATCTCTGAAGAACGGATGCTTTTGAGAAGGGGCTTCCAGGGTATTCCAGGTAGTGTCACGTTTGATATTGGCCGATGCAAACGGCACCAGTCGCTGCAGGGTTACCAGGTCAGGTGCTATCCCGGGTATGATCACCAAATCCACTCCGGAATCATTTAGACCACTAAGACGCTCCACCAGCGATCCAGGCAATCGATCGATACCATTCACCACTACCAGGTCGGCCTGGTCTACACTGGGATAGTCCAGGTTGTTTATATGGTAGCTGTTAAAATCAAACAGATCGGCATTGCCATAGACTTTTTCTATTGGGGTACTTACCTGTTCATCTTTTATCTCCAGTACAGAAACCCGTTGGGAGAGGTTCAGATTAAAAAAGAATTCATTATCAAAAGAAACGGGAAACTCCTCGAAACTAAGACGGGCCGGATTATCTCCTTCCAGCGGAAAATTAAGATTAATTTCGGTAAGTGCTTCACCATGGGCAGGCACATCAATACCCGCATTGGCCACCTGCTTGTTGTCGATGGCTAAGGTAACTACCAGATCGTTGACTGGATTCTCTCCGGTATTCCTCACTCTAAGCACAATACTATTCTGATCATTGGCAATCAGAAATGGATTCTTGAGAAAAACAGAATCAATAAACACATTGGCGGTGCTATTGAAGCTCATGGGTATGAAGTAGTAGTTTTGGAGGGAGTCACCTTTAAAAGTGTCGATACCTGCAAAAGTGGCTTTCTGAAAATCTGAAATAAAGTACCAGTCGGCTTCCGCCGATGAAACCTGTGAGTTCATCCTGTTCCAAATGTCTTCAAAGCTTCTGTGAACCCCGGTTTGTTTCACTTCAGTGAGCATATCCTGTATTTCACTTTTGGACCGGAATACCCGCAATGGTGATGAGAAATCATTAGTCAATAGTTTGAACCTGGCATCCTGTGGGTATAGTTGCAGAATTTTATCAACGTCTTGAATAGCCTGGTCGAAGGCACTGAGATCATTGGCCACCTGGTTACTCATACTCAATGAATTATCCAGGTAGATATACACCAACCCCTGTTGCTGATCCAGCTCTTTGCTGGGAATAAAAGGCTGGGCGAAAGCAATAATCAGGAACATTAGAAAAAACACCCGCGACAGCATGATCAGCAAATGCTTTAATTTTTGCCTGGCGCTTTTTGAATCTTTTACCTGCCTCAGAAACCTGCTGTTTGAAAAATAGATCTTTTTGGTCCGCCTGAAGTTAAACAAGTGGATGATCACCGGAATACTGAGCGCCGCCAGACCATATAAAAACTGAGGATACAAAAAACTCATTTTATAAAGTTAGCAAACCCAATGGTATTACTGAGGGTTTCAAGATTGTAACTGCTTTTATTTTAACTCGGAGAACCTTATTTTATGCCGAAATCCATCTAAACTCATGAATACTAAAAAATCGTTCGACCAACTTAAAGCCCCCGCCCTGGTAGCCAGATTGGAAGCTTTACCTCAAAAAGAACCACAACACGCCCTGGTGCGCAATACTGACCTGGTGGTTATCAGATTTGATGAAAGTGTCAGTGTGCTGTACGGCCGGTGTCTGCACAGAGGCGCATTATTAAGTGATGGTTACGTGGATGGCAACAACTTGATTTGCGGCCTGCATAACTGGGACTATCGCATCGACACCGGTGTGAGCGAATATGCCCCGGATGAGATCCTGCATAAGTTCCCGGAAGTGATCCACAATGGAGATGTCTTTATTGATGAATTTGATGTTGAAGAATTCGAAAAGGAGATTCCCTCCAGGTTCAATCGGGAGGAATATCTGGGACAGTATATGGATACCCACCCGGAAGATACCGAACCCTATACGCTTTACATCAAACACCTGGCCCAGCATGGATTGACCCAGTATGGCCACCACGGGGCAACCGAAGCAATGGGCGTTGACCGTAATACCCTGCCTAAATGGGAGCATATCCAATTCTTGCCGGCCCAAATGGCCAGGAAACCCCTGCTGGATAAAGACCCCGTCTCAACACAAGTAACCATTGGTCCCGGTGCAGGCAAGCCTTTAAAACTGGATATCCCAATTTTCGTGTCAGACATGTCGTTTGGTGCCTTGAGCCGAGAGGCCAAAATCTCACTTTCAAAAGGGGCGGAAATGGCTGGCACCGGAATTTGTTCAGGAGAAGGGGGTATGTTGCCTGAGGAACAGGAAAATAACTCCCGTTATTTTTATGAATTGGCCTCGGCCAGGTTTGGGTTTGACTGGGAGAAACTTAAAAAAGTCCAGGCGTTTCATTTTAAAGGAGGACAGGGGGCCAAGGTGGGTACCGGGGGACATTTACCGGGGTACAAAGTAACAGATGAAATTGCCTCGGTACGGGGACTGGAGCCCGGTCAGACAGCTATCAGTCCGGCAACTTTCAGTGAGGACTTGAGTACTGTAAAAGACTTCAAAGAGTTTGCATCACAGGTACGGGAAATCACCGGAGGGATTCCGGTTGGATTCAAACTTGCTGCCAGTCACATTGAGGAAGACATCGATTTTGCCGTTGAATCAGGAGCTGATTACATCATTTTGGACGGAAGAGGCGGGGGTACAGGAGCAGCACCCATTATCCTGAGAAACCATATTTGTGTGCCCACCATCCCGGCATTGGCCCGGGCCCGGAAACACCTGGATAAACTAGGGGCCGACCAGGTCACCCTGGTTATTACCGGTGGCTTAAGAGTACCCAGTGATTTTATCAAGGCACTGGCGCTGGGGGCCGATGCCATAGCGGTCTCTAATGCCGCCATCCAGGCCATTGGATGCCTGGGCATGAGAGCCTGCCATACCAATAATTGCCCGGTGGGCATAGCTACTCAAAAAGAACATTTGCGAGCCCGTCTGATCGTGGAAAAATCCGCCAACCAGTTGCTGAATTTTTTTAACGCCTGTAAGGAATTGATAGAGGTGGCCACCAGATCCATGGGCTATCCCGATATTGGTGAGCTAAACCCGGGTGATTTAACCACTTTCGACTACAATATGCACAGATTGACTGGTATCAAATACGCCGGTGTCACCTATTAACTATAATGAACAATGCCCACTCCCAAAGACTCTTTAGCCTGGTACAAGGTGCTTGGCTCACCTAATGATTTACCCGAAGGGCGAGTAGCCAGTGTTACCGCCGGGCACACCAATATTTGTCTGACACACTACCGGGGGAAGTTTTGCGGATTAGACAATCGTTGTCCACATCAGGGAGGTCCTTTAGGAGAGGGCTCTATTGAAAATGGGTTATTACGTTGCCCCTGGCATGGGTGGGACTTTGATCCTCACACTGGTCAAAGTCCCGGAGGACATGACGACAGTATTGTTACGTTTCCAGTGAAAGTCCAGGACGACGGTGTTTTTGTCGGTGTGCCTGAAGAAAAAAACCATCGTCTAACGGTAGCCGATCTCATGGTTGAAACCATGGTGAAATGGGGTGTAAATACAGTTTTTGGTATGGTAGGTCATTCCAACCTGGGTTTGGCAGATGCACTTCGCAGGCAGGAGGCACAAGGAAATCTTAGCTATTACGGTGTGAGGCATGAAGGCGCTGCTGCCTTTGCTGCCAGTGCTTATGCCAAATTGACCGGTAAGCCGGCGGCATGTTTCGCCATAGCAGGACCAGGGGGCACCAACATGTACACTGGCTTGTGGGATGCCAAAGTTGACAGGGTGCCTATCCTTGCCTTAACCGGACAAGTAGATACGCAGGTAGTAGGTACAGGGGCTTTTCAGGAAGTGGATCTAAAAGCTGCCTTCGAGTCGGTAGCGGCATTCAATCATGTGGTCCAGGCTGGCAGCAAGCATTCCGAGCTGATGGCGCTGGCTATTAAAACTGCACTCCTGAAGCGAGATGTAGCGCACTTAACTTTTCCCGATGAAGTCCAGGTTTTACCAGCGGCTGAAGATGCAGAAATCAGCGGGCCTGAGGGACGGATTACTAGCTTGGAAATCTCTCCCCCTAAAGAGGCCACGGATAAAGCGGTTGCTTTATTGCAGCAAAGTATCCGGCCGGTGATCATAGTAGGCCACGGTGCCAGGTTCCATATGGATGAGGTTATCTCTTTTGCGGATTCACTAAAAGCCCCGGTGTTGGCAACCTTTAAGGGTAAGGGACTAATACCCGATAAACACCCATTGGGATGCGGGGTGTTAGGAAGAAGCGGCACACCAATCGCCAGTTGGTTTATGAATGAGGCCGATTTGCTATGTGTGTTTGGTGCCTCTTTTTCAAATCACACAGGCATAACCCCAAAGATCCCTACTATCCAGGTCGATTTCGATGCGGCAGCTTTGAGCAAATTTTTCCCGGTTGATGCCGCTTTATGGGGGGAGATCGGTACTACGGTGAAACTACTGACCCAGGCTATACAAGGGAAAACCAATATGATTGACCAACGACCGGAAATAGTCGATCGCTGGCAAATATGGAAAGCCGAAAAGGCCAAACGTATGCAGGAAGACCACGGGAAAGGGGTGAGTTCTATTGCCGTTTTCGAGGCCATGAACCGCCATGTCCCAGAAGATGCGGTAATAGCAGTTGACGTGGGCAATAATACCTATAGTTTTGGCAGGTATTTTGAACCATCCCGGCAAAGCATATTGATGTCAGGATACCTGGGATCTATTGGATTCGGGTTTCCCGCAGCAATGGGTGCCTGGAGCGCCCAACCCCATAGACCCATTTTTGCCGTGGCTGGGGATGGTGGATTTACCCAGTATCTGGGCGACTTTACCACCGCGGTGAAGTACAAAATGGGCATAAAACTGATACTTTTAAACAATTCGGAACTAGGGAAGATCTCCAAAGAACAGCGTGGGGCAGAATTGGATGTTTGGAAAACATCACTTACCAATCCCAACTTTGCAGATTTTGCTAATAGTTGTGGCGGACTTGGTATAAGGGGCACACAGGCCACCCAATTAGATAACGCCCTGGAGCAGGCCATACAATTTAAAGGCCCCGCCATCGTGGAAGTTATCACCGATGTAAACCTGATTTGATCAATGATTATCACACAAAACATTACTGGTTTATTCTGTATTCTGGAACAAAGAATGTGCGGAGGCTGTTGCGATTGCCCGGGGAACAGTTTGTTTTCAGAATTGTTTATATTGGTCCGAATAAAAATTTTCAGGTAAATTTCTTCACAACAAATCAATTGGTTTGATGAACTTGATTGAAGCTACTTTAAGCAATCTTTTCAACATTCGATACTACCTGGGTAACTTAAGCCCTGATCGTTACCGGGAGCCGCTTGAAATACTGTCCTTGGCCAGCATAGGGGAACACACCAGGCACATACTGGAATTCTATCAATGCCTGTTGGGTCAGTGCGAAAGCGGCAGCATTAATTACGACCACCGGGTCAGGAACAAACTGATTCAGGAAGATCCTGATATTGCCAGCCAGGCGCTTGATGAAATCATGGAGGCACTGCCAGGTTGTGCTATCGACCAGCAATTGCAATTGGAAATTTGTTATGATCAGGATCAGCAAGAAACGGTGGCAGTGACTACTTCCATGGAAAGGGAACTTGCGTACAACCTGGAGCATGTGATTCATCATCTGGCCATAATCAAAATTGGCTTATCGGTTATTGCTCCTCGAATGGAACTACCGGAAGGATTTGGTGTAGCACCCAGCACCATGAGATACAAAAGCAAGGAATGTGCACAGTAACCTATATACCTCGAGGCAACCGGGAGTATTTACTAACATCCAATCGCGACGAGAATAGTCAAAGATCTTCTGAAACGTTTAGTTCCCGGCAATTGAATGGCCAGGAAATATTGTTTCCGGTAGATCCCGTTTCCGGAGGCAGTTGGATTGTGGTTTCCGACTCGGCCAGGATAGGCTGCATCCTGAACGGCGCATTCGAAAAACATCACCATGATCCGCCCTATGCCAGAAGCCGGGGCCTGGTATTATTGGACTATATCCAATCAGAAAATATAAAAAACTTTGTAAGTCAGTACCAGTTTGAGGACATTGAACCCTTTACCCTGATTGCGTGTGAACAAATGAAACTTTGGGAATTCCGGTGGGATGGCGCCAAATCTCACCTGGTCCCGTGCGATCCTGGCCGGACACATATCTGGAGTTCTTCCACATTGTATGACGAAACTGCAAAGAACCTAAGAAACGAATGGTTCAACGAATGGTTGTCTCAATGTCCCAACCCCGGCATTCAGGATCTCTTCCATTTTCTTAGATTCGGAGGAACACAGGACCGGCAGATCGGGTTTGTGATGAACCGGCAGGATCGGGTACAAACGCTTAGCATCACGGCCATCAATAAAATGCATGCCCACGCGGATGTCCACCATCACAATCTGATCCAGAATCAAATTTCACAGCATCGAATTGATTTCTCCGAAAATGAAGTGGTGGAGTCGCTTTAAATCGTCTGTCTTTTTCATCAAACTGACCCATTGGGAGTATTGGCCGTTTGCGGTTATCTATGCACCCGCTTTTTTTTATTGGCTTTACCTATCGGTTAAAGCACGATCTCCCTTCTTTTTTAGCGCCGCCAATCCCGGAATTGAGTCCGGAGGCCTGGCCGGTGAATCCAAGATACTTATTCTGAAAAAACTGCCCCATGAAGTGATACCCAGGACCGTGTTCATACCGGTGGCAGAATCCGGGGAACAGGTGCTTAGCAAATTACAGGCAGCGGGAATTGAGTTTCCATTAATAGCAAAACCCAACATCGGATCAAGAGGGTTCCTGGTTAAAAAAGTAGCTTCTTTTGAAGAATTGGTGCCCTTTTTGGCCAAGCAGCAGGTCGATTTTCTCCTCCAGGAATACGTTGATTATCCAATGGAACTCAGCATACTTTATTACCGCTATCCGGGGCAATCCAAAGGCCATATTTCATCGGTAACGCTAAAGGAGTATCTCAGCGTCACTGGCAATGGGACATCCACTGTACTTGAATTAATCAGGAAAAAAGACCGGGCAAAACTACAGCTTGCCACATTGAAAGCCACGCATGGTGAGTTATTGACATTGGTCCCCCGGAAAAATGAAGTACTGGAACTGGTACCTTTTGGCAATCATTGCCGGGGAGCC
>JAUIKU010000129.1 GCA_030430675.1 Bacteroidia bacterium
CTCAAACCCTAATGGGATTTAGTGGGGAAGGAGCTGCACGGCAGCTGAAGAATGAGCGGGAATTCGATCAATTGCTAAATCCCGCCAATATGGATCAGTGGATGAAGCACTTATCGGCCCGGCCCCATCATGTGGGTTCCCCGTATGACAAAGAGGTAGTAGATTTTGTAGCGGAGAAATTTAAAGAATGGGGCTACCAGGTCAGGATAGAACAGTTCGATGTATTATTTCCCACTCCAGAAGTCCGCCTGCTGCAGATGACCGAGCCCGCACAATTCAACGCCAGCCTGCAGGAGCCTCCGGTTGACGGCGATGCTTCTTCAGCTCAAACCGAAGAGGCGCTTCCCGGATTTAACTGTTTTTCCATTGATGGTGACGTTACGGGAGAGTTGGTATTTGTAAATTATGGTGTACCGCAGGACTACGAAGAACTTGAAAAAAGGGGTATCGATGTAAAAGGCAAGATCGTGATTGCCAAATACATGGGATCCTGGAGGGGAATCAAACCCAAAGTGGCCGCTGAGAAGGGAGCCATTGGCTGCATCATTTATTCGGATCCCCGGGATGACGGATATTATCAGGGCGATGTATATCCCGAGGGACCCTTTAAGAATGAATTCGGCGTACAGCGGGGAGCGGTTATGGACCTGCCACTGGCTCCCGGTGATCCGTTAACCCCGGGATACGGATCCACTAAGGGTGCGAAAAGATTAAAGCCCGAAGACGCCCCCTCACTTACCAAAATCCCGGTATTGCCCATTTCCTACCACGATGCACTCCCTCTGCTTGAAGCTTTGGAAGGTCCTGTGGCGCCAGCTCACTGGCGCGGTGCTCTGCCAATTACCTATCATATCGGACCAGGACCGGCAAAGGTAAGACTGAAACTGGAATTCAATTGGGATCTCAAACCCGCTTATAACGTGATAGCTACTTTAGCAGGTGAGGAATATCCTGATGAATGGGTGATCCGCGGTAATCATCACGATGCCTGGGTGCACGGCGCACTGGATCCCATCAGTGGACTGGTGGTGCTAATGGAAGAAGCCCGAGTGGTATCGGAACTGGCGAAAAAAGGGATTAAACCAAAACGAACTTTGGTATATTGTGCCTGGGGAGCGGAAGAACCCGGGCTTATTGGCTCCACCGAATGGGTGGAAACTCATGCTGATGAACTCCGGCAGAAGGCAGTGGCCTATATCAACACCGACGGCACCAGCCGGGGGTTTCTGTCCGCTGGAGGGTCTCATACCCTGGAGCAGTTTTTCGACCCCATTACCAGACAGGTGATGGACCCTGTAACAAATGTATCTTTATTCCAGCGAAGAAATGCCCAGGTAATGGTTAATGGGGACGAGCAGTGGCCACATTATAAACTCTATGCTCTGGGATCCGGGTCAGATTATTCCCCGTTCTTCCAACATCTGGGAATTGCTTCCTTCAACCTGAGCTTTGGTGGTGAAGCCTCAGGTGGTGAATACCATACCATGTACGACTCCTATGAAATGTATAAACGTTTTAAAGATCCGGATTTTCAGTATGGTATCACGCTGTCCAAAGTAGCGGGCAGGATCAGCTTGCGTCTGGCCAATGGAGGGATATTACCATTTGAATTCCAACATTTTCAGGAAACCGTTACCGGCTATGTGGATGAGGTGATCAAGCTGGCGGATGAGCTCAGGGAGCAGACAGAAAAGGAAAATAACCTGATCAATGAAGGTCTTTATGCACTGGCAGCAAACCCAAATGAAAAATTTGTGGTTCCGGAACCCCAGGTACCTGTACCTCATTTTAACTTTGCCCCACTGCTAAATGCCCTTGATCAGGTGAAAAAGCAGGCACAGGCCTACGAGCAAGCCCTGGAACAAAATGGTGGCCAGAGGGACACACAGGAACTAAATAAGGTCCTTATGAATATGGAAAGGGCTCTGACCCGCAGCGAGGGACTACCTGGACGGCCCTGGTACCGACATCACATCTATGCTCCTGGCTTTTATACAGGTTATGGAGTAAAAACCCTGCCTGGGGTAAGAGAAGCTATCGAGCAGGGAAACTATGAGGAAGTAGAACTGCAGATAGATATACTGGCCCAAGTTCTGATGAACTTCAGCGCACAGATTGAAAAAGCCGGAAAATTAGTGTCGAACACCAGGTAGGAATATTGAAAGTTCAACATTGAATGTTGGATGTTCGATATTCGATATTCCCAAGGAATTACTATTTTGAGCGATTAAACCTGTCGTCTATGAAAATTCTTTTTACTCCACTGCTGGTAATCTCATTGTTTATCGTTTCCTGTCAACCGGAAGTTGAACCCGAAACCGGGGTAGAAATATCACTGCCGGATGGTTTTGAAGCTACCTTGTTATACAGTCCCTCTGATCATGAACAGGGCTCCTGGGTGTCTATCACTACCGATCCGCAGGGAAGGTTGATTACCTCAGATCAATACGGGAGCCTTTACCGGGTAACACTGCCAGAACGTGGTGACCAAGTAAAGGTTGAAACCATCCCCGTAAAACTGGGTAGTGCACAGGGTCTGCTATGGGCATTTGATGCGCTTTATGTCTCGGTTAATGCCCGGGAAGATTCTGTAACCAAGGGCAGTGGGTTGTACCGGGTAACCGATTCCGATGGTAACGACCAGCTGGATTCCGTAGAGAAACTATTCGGTATGGATGGTAATGGAGAGCATGGACCGCATGGATTACTACTGGGACCGGAGGGAAAGGATCTCTATTTAATCGCCGGAAACCACACCGACGTACCTGATGATTTCGGCAGCATTTTATCAGGCTGGCAGGAAGACCAGTTATTCCCTCCGGTACTGGATCCGGGAGGACATGCCAATGACCGTATGGCACCCGGAGGATGGATCGCCAGATCTTCAGATAAAGGAAACAGCTGGGAGGTAATTGCCAGTGGTTTCCGAAACCCCTACGATTTTGACTTCAACCCGCAGGGCGAACTTTTCACTTACGATTCGGACATGGAGTGGGACCTGGGATCTCCCTGGTACCGGCCCACCAGGGTTTGTCATGTGATACCCGGGGCAGAGTTCGGCTGGCGTACCGGGTCCGGTAAATGGGCAGCATACTATCCGGATAACCTTCCCGGAGTGGTTAACATTGGTCAGGGGTCTCCCACGGGAGTGGTTTTCGGCACCGGGGCGAAGTTTCCTTCCGAATATCAGCAAAGCCTTTTTATCCTGGACTGGAGTTTTGGTACTATGTACCAGATCCAGCTGACACCCAGCGGAGCTTCCTATAGCGGAGAGAAAAAAGAGTTTCTGTCGGGCACCCCCCTCCCCCTCACTGATGTGGTAATAGCGAAAGATGGCAATATGTACTTCACTACCGGAGGACGAAGGGTGGCTTCTCAACTATACCGGGTACGATATGTTGGAGATGAATCAACCGAGCCAGTGGAAACCGCCGCTCCCCCATCGGAAAAGATGATCATCAGGAGGGAAATCGAATCAGGCAGCCTTTCATCGGAAGCGCTGTGGTCACATCTCTCCGATGCGGACCGGTATATCCGCTATGCGGCCCGGGTGGCTTTGGAAAACCGTGACCGGAGCAGTTGGGAAACATACCTGGCACAGGAATCTGATGCCTCTGCCAGCATTCAGGCAGCTCTTCTTATTTCCCGAATGGGTTATGATGACCTCAGACCAATGGTAATGAAGAAACTATCGGACATAGCGGTCAGCACTCTAAGTGTGGAACAGCAACTGGAACTGGTTCGTGCCTATGCACTACTTTTTATCAGGACAGGGCCAGCTAAGAGAAATGAAAGAGTCAACCTTCCTGAATTTCCCACGGGAAACCCCGCCCTGGACCGGGAATTGTGTGAACTAATGGTATACCTGGGGAAAACTGATATCATAGCACATACTCTGGATCTGATGGAAGAAGCGGAACAAAGCATCGAAGCAGACCTGACCTCACAGGAAATTCTTCAGCGAAGTGAACAGTACGGGCCCACCATTGCCGCCATGCACAAGAACCGGCCGGCGGAACAGGGGCTGGCATTTGCCTTCTCGTTAAGCAACCTGGAAGACGGATGGACCCCTGAATTGCGAAGTCGCTACTTTAAGTGGTTTTACCGGGCACTGCAGAAAAGCGGCGGTGTCAGTTACAAGGGATTTGTTGAAAGGATCCGACTTCGGGCCCTGGATAATGTACCGGCAGCCGACAGAGCTGAACTGGCAGAATTGTCCGGTGAGTCCCTGCTGCAGATGCCCGTCGCAGCCAGTGATGTTCCACAGCCGCAGGGACCTGGCCGTGAGTGGACTTTGAGGGAAGCACAGGGGGCTATTCGCAATCACCAGGGGGAGTTTTCATTCACCAAGGGGGAGCAGCATTTCCAGGCATTGTTGTGTTCCAACTGTCATACCATGAACGGACAGGGAGGTAATGTGGGACCTGACCTCACCCAGGCAGGTACCCGTTTCTCGGACCGCGATCTGTTATATGCCATGCTATTCCCCAGTAACGACATCACAGATCAATACGGGGCAACATTATACACACTGCAAGATGGCAGCACCCTTATTGGCAGGACCTTGCGCACTTCGGATGACTCGGTATTTGTGGCTACCAATCCATTCAACCTATCTCAGGAAACCGCCCTGGCATCGGCAGATGTGGCCTCCAGTGAACCGTCACCGGTTTCTCTAATGCCCGGAGGATTGATCAACCGGTTGAATGAGCAGGAGCTGGTGGACCTTATGGCTTATCTCAAGTCAGGAGGAAATCCGCAGCATGAGGTCTATAGGGAAGGAGCAACAGGGGACTAGAGCACCAGACATCGGTGAAATATCGAAGCACTTAATTTGGTTAAGCATCAAACATCAGGTGGCCAGTTTGCACACTTTTTAGTGTGCGGCGTGATGCTCATGTGGTTATCAACTGTTCCTCCGGTCCGGTCACAAACCGCACCGAACCAGCGGACGGTAAAGGTGATGACCTTCAATATCCTGCATGGGGCTACCACCATGGGCGACTTCGATCTGGATGCAATTGCCCGGGTAATTCTTGAAGCTGACCCCGATCTGGTAGCACTGCAGGAGGTGGATTTTCAGACCAACCGGGCCAAAAAATATGACCTGGTTACGGAACTGGCGATCAGGACCAACCTGGCACCACTGTTTGGAAAGGCCATGGACTTTGACGGGGGTGAATACGGGGAAGGGATTTTGTCAAAGACTACCTTCTTACAAACCCGCAATGTGGCCTTGCCCTTTTCTCCCGGAAACGAACCCAGGGCGGCCTTGGAAGTAATAACGGTGTTAGAATCAGGTGATACCATAGCATTTATCGGCACCCATCTGGACCACCTGCGCGACGAAACCGACCGCCTGGCACAGGTGAAAAAGATCAATGAGGCTTTCCGGTGGAACAGGTACCCTTCTATACTGGCAGGAGATCTAAATGCAGTGCCGGAAAGCCAGCCCATCAAAATACTGGAGGAACACTGGACCCCTGCCTACTATCATGACCAGGCGGCACCTACTTTTCCGTCTTCCGCCCCGGAGAAGAAAATCGACTATATTATGTTCAATCCTGAAGCCCGCTGGAAAGTGCTGGAGACAAAAGTAATCCAGGATTCAATCGCTTCGGACCATTGTGCCTACCTGGTTACTTTCCAGCTGTTGCCTTGACCTCACTAATTTGATATCAAATATGAAGTACCGGGTACTAAAGCTGCTTGCATTTCTAGGGTTATTCAGCTCCTGTACTTCGGTTCCCCGTGATGCGCCTCCCAACATTGTGATCATCAACGTGGACGATATGGGGTGGATGGATACCGGGTTCCAGGGAAGTGAGTTCTATCACACACCCAATATTGACAAACTGGCTACCGGTGGGATGGTTTTCAGTAATGGATATGCATCAGCGGCTAATTGTGCTCCCAGCAGGGCCTGCCTGATGACGGGTTTGTGGACACCCAGGCATGGGATTTACACCGTTGGCTCTTCGGAAAGGGGTGAATCACGACACCGGAAATTGGTGCCGGTGACAAATCGCACCATCCTGGATGAGCGCTTCATTACCTTACCTGAGATTTTAAAGGAACATGGCTACACCACCATACATGCCGGTAAATGGCACCTTTCCGGTGATCCCCGGCAACACGGTTTCGATTACAACCTGGGAGGAGGGCATAACGGTCACCCCTCCAATTATTTCTATCCCTTTGGGAATGTCGAATTGGAAGCTGAACCAGGTGAAAATCTTACGGACCTCATTATGAACAGGGTAAGGGAAATGCTGAAAAAGTCAGAAACACCGGTTTTTCTCCACTACGCACCCTACGCGGTTCATACACCCATTCAGGGGATTCCAGGCCTGAGAGACAAGTATCAGAGGAAGCCTGTCTGGAACGGTCAGTACAATGTGGACTATGCCACCATGATTGAAAACCTGGATACCAATATTGGAAAACTGCTCGGCACTTTGCAAGAGATGGGCATTGCGGATCAAACCCTGATCGTATTTACTTCCGATAATGGTGGATTGTACGGGATCACCTACCAGCCACCACTAAGGGCAGGTAAAGGCAGCTACTACGAAGGAGGGATCCGGGTTCCCTTCAGCTTTTCCTGGCCGGGCAGGATCAATCCCGGTACCTCGAAAACACCCATCACCAATCTTGACATCTTCCCCACCATTCTGGAAGTGCTGGGGCTGCGCACCAATGACTATCAGTACGATGGTAACAGTTTGTTGCCCATACTTACCGGTGCCGGTGAAATAGAGAACAGGTCATTATACTGGCATTTTCCGGTTTACCTGCAGGCGTACGATATCAGCAACAATCAAAACCGTGATTCACTGTTCCGTACCCGACCCGGATCGGTAATACGGGCAGGCCATTGGAAGCTGCATCACTATATCGAAGACGATGGCCTGGAACTCTACCACCTGGAGGAAGACATTGGAGAACAACACAACCTGGCGGCGGAGCACCCGGAGAAGTCAGCTGAACTTTACCGTGAACTGGATAACTGGAGAATCCGGATTAATGCACCTGTTCCGGTAGATATCAACCCGGAATTTGAATCCGAGCCCTGAAATAATTATACTACACTGTGAAACCTGAAACTATGAAGTACGCAATACTTATCACCCTGGTGACTGCTATGGTAAGCTGCAGTACACCTCCGGATTCTGAAGTACCGGTACCCCTGCCCGCTGACGGACCCATTCAACTGCATCCGGAAAATCCCCACTATTTTCAATACAGGGGAAAGACCCTGGCTTTGGTAACCTCAGCTGAACACTACGGTGCCCTGTTGAATCTTGACTTTGATTATCAAACCTACCTGAAGACCCTGGCTGCGGAAGGCATGAATTATACCCGGATATTTACCGGATCTTACTTCGAGATACCGGGAGAGAGCTTTGGCATACAAAAAAACACCCTGGCCCCGGAGCAGCAGCGGGCAATTACCCCCTGGGAAACAATCTCGGATGAATCTGGGGTAAAATATGATCTGAGCAAATGGAACGCGCAATACTTCAGCCGGTTGAACGAATTTATGAACCTGGCGCAATCTCTGGGCATTGTAGTGGAAGTGACCTTTTTCAGCTCTATTTACCGGGACCAGCATTGGGACATGAACCCTCAAAATCCCGCTAATAATGTTAACATCGATCACGATATCGACCGCAAAGAAGCCCAAACCTTAAATAATGGGGAACTGTTGCAATATCAGGAAGCACTGGTAGCCAAGCTGGTTCACGAACTGAATGCATTTGATAATTTTTTCTTTGAGATCCAGAACGAGCCCTGGGCCGACCGAAATGTAGCGGTGTATAACATTATAAATAAAGAAGATCTGGACCCGGGAGACTGGGCATACAAAGCAGATTTTGCGGATCAGGCGGCTATTGACTGGCACGATAGGCTGATCGCAAAGATCGTATCGGAAGAGCAATCCCTGCCAAAGAAACACCTCATTGCCCAGAACTACACCAACTTCAAGGCTCCCATACCTTATGTCAATGAACATGTATCCATCATTAATTTTCACTATGCCTGGCCGGAGGCCGTGGAGTGGAACTATCATTATGACAAAGTGGTGGGATTTGACGAATCGGGTTTCGCCGGGTCCGGCGACCAGGTATACCGCAGGCAAGCCTGGCAGTTTATGCTGAGTGGGGGCGGGCTGTTCAACAACCTCGACTACTCGTTTTATGTGGGGCATGAAGATGGCAAGGGGGAAAACAATGCTCCAGGAGGGGGCAGTACCGCACTAAGAAAGCAACTGAAAATACTGAGCGACTTTTTACACGGGCTGGCATTAGAAAAACTGAAACCGAATACCGGTTTGATTACAAACTCCCCGGGACTGATACCGTATGTACTGACTGACAATCAGGATACCTACGCCATATACCTCAGGGCCATTGGTAGTAACCAGGCCAGGTTTGAGTTGAAAACCGGTGACGGCAGCTTCCAGGTGGTAACCTTGGACCCATTGACCGGCACCTATTCCGAACAGGGGACCGTGGAGGCTACGGAGGGCAAGTTAAGCCTGGCATTGGAGGTTCCTGAGGGAGAGATAGCTTTGAAAGTGATCCGGCGGTAGGCTGGCCGGATGCCGGGGCGGCAAGCGGATTAAGCAACTTTATCACCAGACACTCCTCAAACAACCGTGGAGAGCAAATTTCCATTTGTGCCGGTTTATAAACAAGTTGGCGGTAATAGCCATTCCTTTGATCTCCTATGATTATCAGGCTTTCATTTATTTTATTAATCTTATCTCAAGGCTGTGGATATTTTTTCGCGGGAAGTTGGGAAGATGATCCTAACAATTGGATTAGGGCATACAACCAAGAAAAACCTGATGATATCCAAATTGTTCATTCGTATTTTGAACGTTTTGCTCACTGGTCCTATGAGTTTGATTTTTATATTCAGATTCAACCCAACTCTGAATTTCTTCAGAAGATTATTGCAGAACGTGAATTAGTACCAGCTCCGGCATCTGATAAACTTGCTTCGTCAAATAATAGACCCGCTTGGTTTTTACCTAAACCCACTGAGGAATATACAGTGTTTAGCTCGCCTAATAAGTTTGACAGCTTCGAATTATATGTTGATAATGAAACCGGAGACATTTTTTGGAACGAAACACAATTCTGACTAGCACCACCGCCAACATAAGCGATAACCCCAGGCAATCACCTGAATACTGCTCAAATATTAGTATTTTATATGACCCGGCGCATAGCTGGGACCGTTGGCACACATTGGATCAATGTTATGATTGGAACCAAGAAATACAAGTCACGAATTGGACCACTAATATGGTCCACAGTATGGATAATTGTACTAGGTACATTCTATGTGACAGCAAAGCCTACCTTCTCGGATCCGACAGCCTCGCGCATTATGGTCCTTGCTCTAATTTGGATTCCACCCTTGGCAATTTTAATTGGAATAATGTTCGGAGTCAGGTACATAATAAGTTCAGATGAATTGACAATCAAAATCTGCCACATTACTCACCGAAAAATCCCGGTTGATAGAATTTTGTCAATAAAACGTTCATTTGACCCAACTTCCTCACCAGCTAACGCCTTAAAGAGGTTATCGATAAAATATAAAGAGGGTGAAATTCTGATATCCCCAAGTAACGAACGAAGTTTCATTGAACACCTTCTTGAAATAAACTCAAACATAAAACTTATCAACCTTGGCAGTGATTATGGTTAGACGTGTGCCAACATACGTGACAATGCCAGGCCATCACCCCAGCCTGCTCAAAATTTAGTATTTTACAATGGGCCCGCGCCATCGCTTTGGCCGTTGTACGCTATTTTTTTTCGTTGCTTTCTCTAAAACAAGAAGTCTTATTTTTGCATTTTTCATTAAATAAAGTATATTATTTGATCTTATTTTGTATTATTGTGCAGTATAAGACTTTTTATGCTGAAAGAAATATCTAAAAAGCAAGTTCAGGATAGAATCCGATTCGAAAACCCTTGGTGGGTTGATGGTCACATTGAAGATGATTATAATGAAATGTCTCGTCGTCTGTATTTCGATTTGTTTAGTCCTTTAGTCTATGAGCGAGATATCAGAAGAGCAGTTGTTTTAATGGGTCCTCGACGAGTCGGAAAAACGGTAATGCTATTCCACATGGTCGAGGACATGATCCAAAAAGGGATTAATCCAAAGAAAATAATTTTCATCACAATTGAGAATCCTATCTACAATAACATATCACTAGAGCTCTTATTTACTTATGCGAAAGAAGCAACAGGGCTAACCGATAAAAGCGATTGGTATGTTATTTTTGATGAGATCCAATACTGTAGAGATTGGGAAGTGCATTTAAAATCTTTGGTTGATAGTTACCGTAAAGATAAGTTTATCGTTTCGGGGTCGGCAGCTGCAGCTCTTAAGTTTGCAAGCACTGAAAGTGGAGCAGGGAGATTTACAAATTTTCTTTTACCTCCACTTACCTTTATCGAGTATATATTCTTAAAAGGATTAGATCGTATAATTACGACAACAAGTCTCAAATGGAAAGAGCACAAAACTGAGTTTTTTACCTCGTCACATCTAGATGAATTAAACAAACACTTTATTGATTATATCAATTTTGGTGGCTACCCTGAGGTTATATTCTCAGAGAAAATACAGGCGAATCCAGGACGATATATAAGACAGGACATAGTAGATAAGGTTCTCTTGCGGGATCTTCCAAGTTTATATGGAATTAGTGACACAAGAGAACTAAATTCATTGTTTACCACAATCGCCTATAATAGTGGTAATGAATTTTCATTAGAAACACTGAGCAAACAATCTCAAGTCCCAAAAAACACCCTTAAAAAATACATCGAATATTTAGAAGCTGCCTTTTTAATTAAACAAGTAAGACGGATTGATCAGAGTGGCAAAAGATTCAAACGAGATAATTTTTTTAAGATATACTTGACGAACCCTTCTCTGAGAAGTGCTCTCTTTTCTCCAATTACATCCACCGATGAAATGATAGGTAATATGGTTGAAACTGCCGTTTTTGCTCAATGGATGCACAGAGATTGGTTTACACCTTGGTATGCACGATGGTCTAATGGAGAAGTAGACATGGTTGGTTTAAGTGATTCTACACTTAAACCCATTTGGGCCTTAGAGATTAAATGGACAAATCGTTTTTTTGAGAAACCGAATGAATTAAAAAGTTTGTATAAATTTTGTGCTCAAACCAGTTTGAATGATCCTTTAGTTACTACAATTAATAAGGAAGGTGAAAAATCTTATAAAGAGTTAAATATTCAGTTTTTGCCTTCTTCGTCTTATGCATATACTGTCGGACGAAATACGTTGGAAAGAAAAAAATATGGTTAAACAGCGTACAACAACGGCTATAACGCCAGCCCTCATTTTCGTAACTTTTATATAGGTCCGGCGCATAGCTCTGGCCGTTGTAGAGTAATACCCACTTCTCAACTACTGGCGTTATAAATCGAATCATTATTGAAAGCGGTGTAGAATGACAACAACGTTTAAGAATCAACTTATAATAGTAGTCGCCATCTTTTTACTAGTCCCGGACGAGTTTTCTGCTCAAATAATAACAGGAACCGTCCATGATAGTCATACAAGTGAAGTTGTTCCCTTTGCCAATATCTATTTCAATAATTCATTTAATGGAACAGTCTCTGATCTCAATGGCAATTTTTCACTAAACGTAGATCCGAATCCAGGTCAAGATATTATAGTTAGTTGTATTGGCTATAAGTCTGAGCTAATTGAAGATTATACTGCCGGCGAGTACTACAAAGTATACCTAACCCCAGTACAATATATGTTAGAGCCACTGGAAATTGTAGCACCCGGGGTTTCACATAAAAAAATGGTAAAAGCGTTTAAAAAGGAATTCCTTGGAAGAACAAAAAATGCCAAGAAATGCACGATAGAGAATATAGAGGATCTTTATTTAGAGTATGACAGTATTACACGCACTTTGATTGTTTCATGTTCGCAACCATTAATTATTTCCAACAATGCACTAGGGTACCGGATAAAGTACTTTTTAGAAGAGTTCAAAGAGGATAGGGATAATATGCATTATCTGGGATATTCAATATTTGAAGAGGACACAACATTGTCCAAGCGGGAAATGAAAAAAATAAAAAAGAGAAGAGAGAAAGCATATCTTGGTTCAAGAATGCATTTTCTTCGAGCTTTGTGGAATGATGAACTGCAAGCATCCGAATTTACCTTGAAGGACATTGACACAGGGACTCATACTAATTTGTTAGATAATGTCAAGATCAAGAACGAAGATGAAAGATACTTACTTTCTAAGCACCCCTTGAGAATTACTTATTCTAAGAGCAGAGTAATCAGTTCCATTTCATTCCATGGAACTGACAGAATCCAATTTACTGCAAATGGATATTTTAACCCGAAAGGAATTAATTGGCACGGGCATATGCGCAAACAACGCATGGGGGACCAATTGCCATACGAATATTTGCTCCTAGATTCTAATGGTAGATGATCGGAGTTATGTGTTTGTACAGCCCACAACATACGCGATAACCCCAGGCCATCACTTAGAACCTGCTCAAAAATTTATGTATTTTACATGGTCCCGGCGCATAGTTGAGACCGTTAGCAGTCATTGTGAAAAAACAACCAATTGAAAGGAGACTCAATAAACTTACGGGGAAGTGAAATAAGAAAAAACATGAATACAAGACTATTAATGACAGCGAGTTCAGTTTTTATGGGACTAATCGGAATTGCTTTAACCTTTATACCCAATGAGATTACAGAAATCCTTGAACAAGTACCAAATAGAATATCAACCTTAACATTACAACTGACTGGAGCCTTGTACTTCGGGTTTGCTATGACAAATTGGATGGCAAAAGGAGTGTTAATTGGAGGTATTTATGCAAGGCCATTAGCAATCGGAAACTTTGCCCATTTTATGATTGCGGGATTTGCACTTTTAAAGACTTCACTAAATACCGACACATTTTCGCCTTTCATTTTTATATTGACAATCACTTATGTACTATTTGCAATTTTATTTGGTTATGTGACATTCACACATCCTAATAAAATACAGACGAATTAATAATAGATATAAATAGACAATGAACAAGGAACCGCCAACACCATATATAGCAAATAGAGCGTTCGGTGTTTAACAGAAGTTCAGTGCTATTTACCAAACGTTATGCGCAATAATACATCGTTTTAAATGAGGTATTTAATTAGTTCAACAGCAGAGGGATTTCTGATTTTCATCTATTTCTCCTCACTATTATTGATCCTATCCATTCACGGTACCTTACCAATAATTTTGTGGTCCATTTCACTTCTTGGGCTGTTAGTTCTCTATATTATCAGATCAGATGATGTGCTGTATTCAATCGCAATTGGCCTTACCCTGTTACTTGCTATCGGAGTGTTTTATAAGATCAATTATCTACCAGGAGCAGACTTGATCTTGATTATCGGGCTATGCACTCAGCTACTATTTCCAATTCTACTTATCCGGTCTGCGGTGATTCATAAAGAAAGCATTGATGATTATTATTGGCTAATTTTCACACTTGCTTTGTTATTAATAATTCAGTTTATCCCCGCTATTGGTAATACCACCGGCTTGCCAATTTTTATAACCTACGTAATACTTTCAGTATCCATTTGGCTGTATTGGCGAAACCCAGAACCTACTTCCTTTATTGGGTTCCATAGTGCAATAAGAGTAATCATAGTATCTCAGGGTACCGCAATGATATTGCATGTTTCCCGTTGGATTGGGCTAAATTACAGCGCATAGCTCGGACCGCTGTGCTTCATTAGAACCAACCTCTAACAATTGATAACATTCTTTAGAAAAATTCGGCGAAAACTGCTTTCTGAGCACAAGTTTAGTAAGTATCTAGCTTATGCTACAGGAGAAATTATACTGGTTGTTATTGGGATATTGATTGCATTAAGCATAAACAATTGGAATCTTGTTCAACAGGATAGAAAGGTAGAGAAAGCTAACCTTCTGGCTCTGCAGAAAGAATTTTTACAAAACAGGACCATACTACAAGAAGTTGTCCAATTAAATAGTCAAAATATTATCGGTGCCGAAAAGATGATTCAATCTTTTGGTTACGAATATAAAGACACCATTTCGGAGCAAACCATGGCGATTTACGCAGCTGAATCTTTTGGAAGCGAAATCAATTTTGCTCCTGAAACCGGGGTGCTGACTGAAATACTAAGTTCCGGCGAACTCAAACTTATTCAAAACGATGAGTTGAAACATAAATTGGCTGGATTTAACAGTAAGCTCGACAAAATTGAACAACAAGAAAGAGAAGTTTATGAGTATAGAATGATGGGCATTGACTATATGATGCATGAAGGAAATTTAGAAAAAGCCTATGTTGACCTGGGAGTAAGAGAAGAATACATTAATACTGCTTTTGCAAATACAGGAAATAGATCAATGCTTAATTCATTACCTTTTTTAAATCAACTTGTACTGTACCAGGCTAGCGCACAAGTCACCAGTATTAGATTTTACCACCCATTGGACAAAGAGATTGAAATAGTATTAGAGCTAATTTCCGATCGTTTGGCTGAATTGTAACCAAACGCAAACAATGGGTATAAGTCAACGCAACAGAAACGCGAAAAATCAGCTAAGCCAACAGGGACAACGCAACATTAACCGAATTGGTTAATTCTTTCTTGTTGGTTTC
>JAUIKU010000357.1 GCA_030430675.1 Bacteroidia bacterium
ATTACTGCCCAAATGCCAAAGGTTGTCCGCCTCAAATAAAGGGACGGATACAACACTTTATCCAACGCAATACCCTGGATATTGACAGCCTGGGAGAAAGAACCATTGCACTTTTATACGATGCCGGCCTGGTGAGAAATCCTGCAGACCTGTATCGGTTGACTTTCGAAGACGTGATCGCGCTGGAAGGCTTCCAGGAACTCTCCACCAGGAATCTCTTACAGGGAATTGAAAACTCCAAACAAACCGGTTTTGAGCGGGTGCTGTTTGCACTCGGTATCCGCTACGTGGGAAAAACCGTGGCGGAAAAACTGGCTCAACATTTCCGGAATATCGACCAGTTGCAGGGCGCCAGCTACGAAGAGTTGATTGCAGTGCCTGAAATAGGAGATCGTATCGCCCAGAGCATTCAGCAATTCTTTGAAGATGAAGATAACAGGGAACTGGTACAGGAGCTAAAAGATGCAGGTCTCAATTTTGAACTCAAACAAGAAGATGTAAATTTGAATAGCGAGAACCTGCTGGGAAAGAGTTTCGTGGTATCGGGTGTATTTCAGGCATTTGATCGGGAAGAGCTCAAAAACACCATTAAGCAAAATGGGGGAAAGGTACTAAGCGGAGTTAGCGGCAAACTGGATTACCTTTTGGCCGGCGAAAATATGGGGCCAGCCAAATTAAAAAAAGCCCAAGACCTGGGAGTAACAATAATCTCAGAGCAGGAATTTATCTCAATGATTCAAGGTGATGGAACTGATCAATAAAACTTTACTGAGAAGGCGAACGGAACGGCTGCTCGACCAAAACCAAAGCACCGGCAATACGGTCAGTTATCAGGATGCCAAAAATATCGGTATACTTTTCACCCAGTCGGATCGAAAGAAATACCAGGCCATAAGAGATTTGGTCAAGCAGTTCATGAATGACGAAAAACAGGTAAAAGTGTTGTGTTACCTGGAAAAAGGCGGGGAAAATTACGATTTTCGGTATGATTACATTACCAGTAAAGATGTGGGCTTGTGGGGTAAAATGCAATCTTCTTCGGCTTTGAAATTTGCTGAGACCACTTTTGATTACATTTACTACCTGGATCTGAAACGAAACATCTATTTGGAAAATGTACTGGCCATGAGCAAAGCCAGCTGCCGTATTGGCTTTTATAAAAAAAACAACGATAGCCTACTGGATCTAATGGTTCAGGTCAATGGTAAGGCTCCTTTTGAGAAAGCCATTGATCAAATATTATTTTATACCATGAAATTGGGAAGCGATGGGAAATAAATTTCGAGGCACCGGGGTGGCCCTGGTAACACCTTTCAATGAAAAAAAAGAGCTTGACCTGGAAAGCCTGGGCAGCGTGCTGGAGCATACCAGTGTGGTTGATTACTGGGTGGTCAATGGTACCACCGGTGAATCACCGGTGCTGACAGAAGTAGAGAGGAGCAAGATCTTGCACTATGTGGGTGACAACAATCCACATGACAAGCCGATTATGTTTGGTATTGGTGGAAACAACACGCAAGCTATCCTAAACCAGATAAAAATCACTGATTTTACCCACATACAGGCAGTCTTATCAGTGTGTCCCTATTACAATAAACCTACACAACAGGGGCTGATCAGACACTATTCCATTATCGCCGACCATTGTCCGGTACCATTGTATATTTACAACGTACCCGGTCGTACTTCCTGCAATATTGAAGCGGATACCACCCTGAAGCTTGCCCAGCATCCCAACATTCAGGGAATAAAGGAGTCCTCTCCGGACCCCGGCCAGTGGCATAGAATTGGTTCTGAAAAGCCCAAAGATTTCCAGCTAATATCCGGTGATGACACTTCCACTATTTCCATAATCAAGTGTGGTGGTAGCGGAGTTATATCCGTTATGGCCAATGCCTTCCCCCGGTTAATGTCGAATATGGTAAGATATGCCCTGGAAGGTCGCTGGTACGAGGCGGAACATATAATGGATCTGCTGACACCAATGAATCCATTGATGTACCAGGAAAGCAATCCGGTAGGTGTAAAGAAGGCTTTGAGCATTTTAGGCATTTGTCAGCCTCAGGTGCGCTTGCCATTACTGGAAGCCTCCGACCAGCTGGGCGCGGCTATCGCGGCAGCCATGCCCTCTGTGAGCGTGGAATCAAAAAAACCCTGACTGAAGATCAGGGTTTTGATTTTTTTAGAAGAGTGTTAGTCTTTTACTACTGGTTATTCTTGATAGACTGAACTTCAACCCGAATCTCTTGAGCTAAGTTTTTCAGTTCCTGCATCCCTTTACGAACCCGGGTACCAGCAGCCTGATTGCCTTTATCATAGAACTTTTCAAAATCCGATTCCAATGATTCCACCAGACCCCTTACTTGACCATATCTTTCCATTTTTAAAAAATTTAGTTGTTGATATAATATTGAACTCTTACCGGGGCAATATAAGTAAAATGTTTAAAAAACAATACCCTAGGGCACATTTTTAGGGTTTATCCCTGAAATTGAATGGCCATTTCAGAAAGTTTATATGCACCCTCATCCAATTTGTGTTTTATGGCTTCAAAGGCAGTCAGAGTTTGCTCCACATCCTCAAGGGTATGAGATGCCGTAGGTATTAGGCGCATCATGATAACATCTTTGGGGACCACCGGATAAATAACCACCGAACAGAATATGCTGTAGTT
>JAUIKU010000358.1 GCA_030430675.1 Bacteroidia bacterium
TTAAGAAACTCAATTCGGGTATCGAAAAACCCCTTCATTTATTGGTCAGCTCTCCTTCCAGTCAAGGGTGTTCAGCATATGGATAATGTCTACCTTAATGAAATCAATGATGGGCTGAAGGCTGTCGTTTTTGGTGGCGGTGGGGAAATAAAGGGCACCCCTTAAAAAATGATCGGTGCTATCCGTGGAAAAAAACTGAAACTGACTGGGTACTTCACCGCTGAGCTCGGCAATCACAGCGGTGCGCCCATTGGCGGTTTTTAATATACTTTCATCTATGGCATAAGCTTTGATCTGGTGCTTACTGGTAAGTTTGTAGGCATCGTCCAGCAACTCACGCAACTTCCCCTGGTCCTGGCCCAGGCTCTTATAGGTAAGCTGCACGTCTGCACCCAGGAGGTATCGGGTTTGATACTGGCATGCCGGGAATACTCAAACTGGTAAGGATAAGAGTCGTCTATGGATTGGTACCGGTGTTCCGGCAGTTCGATCCGGTTATATCCTTTCGGCTTGGGTACATAGACGGATTCCTGGCAAGAACCCAGCAGGCAACTAAAAATAAGGACCGGGCTAAACAAGCGAATGCAGTTTCTTCTCATTGGAGCAAAAAAATTTTAACCTGTTTTTGATGGGTTTAATATTTTACTACTAATATAGGCCCGAACCCGTTTGATGCGTTTGTTATCCACGGAAACTACCGTAAACACAAAATGGTCGAAAGAGATTTTTTCCCCCACACGAGGGAGTTTTGAATGAAGTTCAAGCAACAGCCCACCCAGGCTTTCGCTTTCTCCCTTAACCGCATCAAATATATTGGCGTCGGCACCTACGATCTTGCAAAAATCATTGAGTGAAGTTCTTCCTTCGAAGATAAAAGTATTTTCATCTAGTTTATTGTAGGGTATCCCGTCATCATCGAATTCATCATTGATTTCTCCCACAATCTCTTCTATCACATCTTCCATGGTAATTAGTCCCGAAGTACCTCCGTATTCATCCACCACAATTGCCATGTGTACCCTTTTTTCCTGAAAATCTCTCAACAAGGCATCGACTTTTTTATTCTCAGGGATAAAAAATCCTGGCCTTAACAAATTTTGCCACTTAAAGCTTTCCCCCTTTTCAATATGAGCCAGCAGGTCTTTAATGTATAAGACTCCTTCGATCTTGTCTATGGTTTCGCTATATACCGGTATCCTGGAGTGGCCGCTTTTATTGATTCTATCCATCAATTCGTGAAAATCAGTTTCTACATCCACCGCAGTAATCTCCATTCGCGAACGCATCACTTGTTTCACCGAAAGGGTGCCGAAGTTAACGATGCCCTTAAGTATGCCTTTCTCCTCATCTGAAGTTTCCTGGGTGGTAGTCAATTCCAGTGCCTGATTCAGGTCATCCACCGACAGGTTATACCCCTTCCTCTTTATTCTGGATTCGATAACACTGCTAATTGACATTAAAACCAGGGAAACCGGTCGAAAGATAAGGGAGCAGAACGATAATAACCCGGAAGCAATTCTGGCAAACCCCACCCTGTTTTGATTGGCATAAACTTTTGGTACCACTTCTCCGAAAAACACAATGGCAGCTGATGCGGCAGCAGTAAGGGAAACCAGTACAATGCCGCCGGTGGTATGGCTGCCCACGATCCTCCATACCAGGAAGGTGGAGAGGGTAACGAAGGCAACATTGACCAGGTTATTGGCAATTAATATGGTAGCCAGTAATTTTTTGGGGTTTTCCAAAAGCTTGGCTATTGTTCTTACTCGTGGTGACAAGGAGTTACGACAAGAAATAATGTCGTCCTTGGTCAGGGAAAAGAAAGCCACTTCGGAACCTGAGATGATCGCAGAGAGCACCAGCAGCAGAACCAGTATAATTCCATAAAATGTAAAGTACAGAACGTCTGAAGTGATAATCTGGGCCAACAAGAACAACTCCGGAAAAGGGTCGTCAGCTGATAATTCCAAGGTGCATTATTTTGTTGAACATCAAAACGGCAAATCATCCGAATCATCACTTACCGCTGTGATATTCTCAGATGTGGCTGCCGTTCTTTCTGTGGTAACGGAAGACGCTGGCATAGCTGTACTTTCGGTAGGACGGCCACCTAACATAGTCATATTATCTGCGATAACCTCGGTGGTATACCGGGTATTGCCCTCCTGATCCTGCCATGATCTGGTGCGCAACTTGCCCTCAATGTACACCTGGTTCCCTTTTTTCAGATATTTCTCACTGATTTCGGCCAGACCTCTCCAAAGTACCACATTGTGCCATTCGGTAACCTGCTTTCTTTCCCCGGTATTCCGATCGCGATAGGACTCGGTAGTAGCCAATGGGAAATTCGCCACCATTACACCACTCTCCAAATGCCTCACTTCAGGATCTTTCCCCAGATTACCTACCAGGATCACTTTATTTACACCAGCCATATGCTTTCAAAATTTTGCCGTGAAAGTAATTGATTTATTTAAATTTAACTAAAATATGTCGCCCTTCAAATAATTGTCAATCAAAATAGGCTTCGGTAATTTGTTTACTTCAGAGACTTTAAACTGACTCAATTTAAATGACTGCTTCCAGTGATGCAGGACCTGCTCATCAGCAGCATCGATAACTATAAAACTGGCGTTGATATGCTGGTGGGTTAACTTATGACGATAAAC
>JAUIKU010000130.1 GCA_030430675.1 Bacteroidia bacterium
TTGAGGAGCCAACGATCCATAAGTTGGTTCCCGTGCTGGCAGATCAAATGTCAGCGGTTTTTCCGGAATTAAAGCAGCAACAGGATTTTGTAACGAGAGTAATCCGGGAAGAGGAGGAGGCATTTTTGAGAACATTAGCCAATGGGCTAAAGATAATAAAGGATAAGGAAGATGAGATACAGCAAAAGATAAGAGATAAAGTTGAAGAATCTCGCCAAACTGGGGAGGCAATTGCACAATGGCAAAAAGCTAAATTCTCCTCCCCATTAATACACGGAGAATTCATATTCGACCTATCCGATACCTACGGATTTCCAAAGGATTTAACCTTACTAATACTTTCTCAAAACGGTTATGACAAGTATCTAATGGATGACTGGGAACAACAGTTCCAGGAAGCCATGGCCAAACAAAAAGACCGTTCCCGAGCGGCTCAGGACAAGGAAGAAGGTGATTGGATTAAGGTAACAGAGGGCCGGGAAAGTGAGTTTGTGGGTTATGAGCATTTGAAAACGGAGTCCAGGATTCTCAGGTACCGGGAAGTACAAACCAAAAACAAAACGCATTATCAGCTAGTGCTCGATAAAACTCCATTTTACCCGGAAAGCGGGGGACAGGTAGGTGATACCGGTGAATTGGAAACTGCCCAGGGCAACATTCCGGTTTGGGATACCAAAAAAGAAAATGAGCTGATCGTTCATATGGTCAGTCATTTACCAAAAGATTTGAAACAACCGGTACAGGCCAGGGTTAACCAAAGCCGGCGAGAGGCTACCGAGAACAACCACAGCGCTACCCATTTGTTGCATGCGGCATTAAGATCGGTCTTGGGTGATCATGTTCAGCAGAGGGGATCCCTGGTTAATGACCAGCTGTTGCGCTTCGATTTTTCCCACTTCTCCAAAATGACGGAAGATGAGATCGCGGAAGTCGAGCATCTGGTCAATCAAAAAATACGGGAAAACATTGCCAGGGAAGTGCGGGAGAATGTGCCGTTGGTAGATGCACGAGATATGGGGGCAATGGCTTTGTTCGGTGAAAAGTACGGAGAACGGGTACGTGTGGTTAGTTTTGACGATCAATACTCCATCGAGTTGTGTGGCGGCACCCATGTGGCTGCCACTGGTCAAATTGGATTTTTTAAAATAATCTCCGAGAGCTCAGTTGCCTCCGGTGTAAGAAGAATAGAAGCTATTACTGCCCAAAAAGCAGAAGATTTGGTGGATGAGCGCTTCAGAGAGCTGCAACAGATTGGCACCTTGCTGAAGGGGCCCAAGGATACCATCAGGGCGGTAGAAATGTTGATCCAGGAACGCAATCAGCTGCAGAAAGACCTGGAGGTTTCCCAAAGGCAGGAGTTGCAGCAGATAAAGTCGGACCTGTTGAACCGGGTCAACAGTGAGGATGACATCAACAGGTTGTTTGCATCAATTAAGTTACCCAGTGCTCAGGCACTTAAGGACCTAAGTTTTGAGCTTAAAAACCAGGTTGAAAGCTTATTTGCGGTGCTGGCTGCAGATATAGCAGGTAAGCCTCAAATTGCGGTGATCATATCGGACACTTTGGTAAAAGAGATGAATCTCAATGCCGGAAACATCGTAAAGCAATTAGCCAGGCACATCTCAGGAGGTGGCGGGGGACAGGCTTTTTTTGCTACCGCCGGAGGAAAAAATCTGGCTGGTTTGCCGCAAGTAATTGAGGAAGCAGAGAAGATCTATCAAGAGCAAATAGTTGGTAACAAACAAAGTTCCTAGTTATGTCCGCCGAAACGAATCCCACATATCAGGCAGTAATCGGACTGGAAGTACACATTCAGCTGTTAACCAGCAGTAAGCTATTTGCTTCGGACGCCAATAAATACGGTGATCCGCCCAATACCAATATAAGTGTTATCACCCTGGCGCACCCGGGTACCTTGCCCAGGGTAAATAAACAGGCATTGGAACTTGCCATAAAAATGGGCCTGGCCTGCGGTAGTGAGATATCGCAGTACATGATTTTTGATCGCAAGAATTATTTCTATCCCGACTTGCCCAAAGGATACCAGCTCACCCAGGACAGAACACCGATATGCGTAGGCGGATCTATTGAGGTTGTTACCGATCAGGGACCGAGAGAGATAAAGCTCAACCGAATTCATTTGGAAGAAGATGCCGGTAAATCTTTTCATCCCCCCCACACAAATGAAAGCCTGGTAGATTTTAACCGGGCAGGTACACCACTGATTGAACTGGTAACTGAGCCGGTATTACATCATCCCGACGAGGCCTATCAACTGTTATCAGAAATACGCAAACTGGTTACCTTTCTGGGCATATGTGACGGGAACATGGAACAGGGGTCTCTGAGATGTGATTGCAATGTATCGGTGAGAAGAATGGGTGAGACCGCCCTGGGGAAGAAGGTGGAGATTAAGAACATGAATAGCGTGCGGAATGTGCGCAGAGCCATTGAAAAGGAAGTGAAGCGTCAGATAGGTCAACTGGAGAAAGGAGACCGGATTATTTCGGAAACCAGATCTTTTGATGAAAAAACCGGAGGCTCCACCAGTATGCGCTCCAAGGAAGAAGTTACGGATTACCGGTACTTTCCGGAACCGGACTTGAGTCCGTTGCAAATTCCGGATGACTGGTTGCAGTCTATTAAAGAGGCCATGCCGGTGCTGCCAAAGCAATTACAGTTACAGCTGGAAGAGCAATTCGGTTTTGTGTTGGAAGATGCGCTATTTCTTACCGATTCGGTAGAGATGCACAACTTTTTTGACCAGGCGGTTAAACAGTTTCCATACCCCGAGCATATTCTGAACTGGCTTAAAGGTCCGGTGCAGTCGGTGCTCAATGAACGTGGGATTACCATTTCACAACTAGGCCTTACCACAAGTCAACTGGGGGAGTTGGCATCGTTGACTGCCGGGGAACTCAGCTTTTCGGTGGCAGCGCAGAAGATCCTGCCTTTATTATTAGAAGATCCCAGTGGGACACCAAAAGCGATAGCTGATCGTTTAGGTTTATTAGGAAGCAGCAATTCGGATCAACTGGAACCGGTGGTACTGGAAGTACTGGAGACCTTTCCCGATAAAGTAAACGCTTACAAAAAGGGTAAGAAGGGATTGCTGGGATTCTTTATGGGACAGGTAATGAAGAAAACAAATTCCACAGTAGATCCGAAAATGGCCAATGAACTTTTATCAAAGCATTTGAATTAATACAATGGCATTATGGGAAAGATTCTGATTTATTTTTTTAGCCTGATAGTGGTGGGGAGTTGCAATCAGCCACCGTCGCAACAAACAAAAGGGGTCCAAATCAACGGCAAAATTAATTTTCCGACGGAGGGCGTGGTGTTGCTGGAGGAATACGGCGAGAAAGAGCTTACCGTAGTGGACACCATTGAAGTGCAGCCTTCCGGTGAATTTACCCAGCAGATGGTGTTAACAGAACCGGGATTTTATCGATTAAACCTATATGGACAACAGATGGTTAACCTGATCATTTATCAGGAGGATCTGACCATCGAAGTCGATGGAAACACCCCGGATGGCGACGTGATGGTCTCCGGTTCCCAGGATATGAAGAATTTGACTGAATTGAACCAATTGGTACAGGGGTTCCAAAAGCATGTGGGAGCACTTAACCAGGAATTTGTACAGGCCAATTCAACCGGAGACGAGGCAGAAATGGAAAGAATACGGTCACAATTTGAGGTGGAGAATGCCAAGCATAAAGCATTACTAAAGCAAAAAGTTGCGGAAATGGGCAACTCACTGGCCATTTTGCAGATAGTCGGAAACTTCAACGTGGAAGAAGATTTTGAATTCTTGGACCAACTGGGCAATACTTTTGCCAATGATCCGCCGGATACGAAACATACTCCCCGATTTTTAGGCTATATCGATGAGGTGAGAAAACAGGCTAAAAACAACGAAAGCTTGCAGATTGGAAAGGTAGCTCCTGAGATAAACCTGCCAAACCCCGATGGAAGTATGGTGCCTTTATCTTCGCTTCGGGGCAAGGTAGTGCTGGTTGATTTCTGGGCGCAGTGGTGCCGGCCCTGCCGTCTGGAGAATCCCAACATAGTGGAGGCTTATCAGAAGTTTAAGGATAAAGGATTTGAGGTCTATGGTGTTTCCCTGGACAGATCCAAAGACAAATGGTTACAGGGAATACAGGAAGACGGATTGCCCTGGACCCATGTATCCGATTTGAAGTACTGGCAATCCGAAGCGGCTCGGACCTACAACATCAATGCTATACCGGCATCATTCCTGCTGGACAGGGAAGGAAAAATAATTGCTAAAAACCTCAGGGGTCCGGCGCTTCATCAAAAGCTCAAGGAAGTCCTGGGTTAGTTAAAGCAAGCTTTCAAAGCGGACCAAAGTTTTCTCTTGAGGTCGTTGTCACCTGCTATTTCAGCCAGGCTATGGGCGTTGATTACCGGCTTTCCCTCAACCTGGTGATATTGATAATAATCGTATGTCTGGTCCTGGGGTGACACTCCAAAGTAAAATATAGCCCTCACCGGGCCGCTGCTTTCAGGTCGTTCAGCAACCTCAAGCATTTGGGGGTCGATGTCGACCGCTGCAAATACCTTATGCAAAAATCTGGTGTCAGCAGCTGATAGCGTACCGGGAACCACGCACAGACACTTTTCTATGACAGGTGATTTTGCAGAAATGGACTGCTCCTGCATCTGGTCGACCAGGTAGATCTCCTCGTTGATAAATGTGCTGAGAAAGTTTCTTTTGGACACGTTAAGGCAAGTTAAATATAGATTTTAACTCTTTGGCATCTTCGGGAGCCATTCTTTTGGCCAGCACCAACCGAAGCTGTCTCCGGCGGAGTGCCCCTTCAAAAAGCTCTTTTTCCTCGTCGGTTTCAGGGACCAGCTCCGGAACATCGATAGGCCTCCCCAATTGATCTACCGCCACAAATGTGAAAAATGCCCGGTGGCTTTCGATACGTTTACCGGAGGGAATATCTTCGGCCCACACCTCGATAGCTACCTCCATGGAAGAGTTAAATGCCCTGGTAACCTGGGCATTAAGTGTTACCACATTTCCCAGTTGGATGGGTTTTTTAAAAGAAACATTGTCTACCGATGCGGTGACTACAATACGGTTGGAATGTTTCTGGGCAGATATCGCTGAAGCGATGTCCATCCAATGCATTAACCGTCCTCCCATAAGGTTGTTTAGGGTATTGGTATCATTGGGGAGTACGAACTCTGTCATTGTTACAAATGATTCCCTGGCAAATTTTGAGGTACTGGGCATATTGATTATTTTTTTTTCCATCCTTGTTCTCCCAGCAGGGGAACGAAGCTGAAGTAATTGTGTTCTTTCTTGGTGATATTACTTTCTGAAAGCCTTTCGATAGTCAGCATTTTCTGGCGATCTGTTCCCCCCACCGGTATTACCAGTTTACCGGGAATAGCCAGTTGCTGGATCAGTTCCTCCGGGACACTGGGTGCACCGGCAGTTACAATGATTTTATCGTAGGGTGCGTAGGCATTAAATCCCCTGGAGCCATCTCCATGGATGAAATTCGCCTGGTATCCCATGCTGTTAAGCATTTTTTTTGCCTGCTGGTGCAATGATTTCACATATTCGATGGTATACACTTTTGCTCCCAGTTCCAACAATATACAGCACTGATACCCCGAACCGGTACCTATTTCCAGTACCCTGTCACCGGGTTTAATATCCAGCAGTTCACTTTGCACCGCCACGGTATAAGGTTGGCTAATGGTCTGACCCTCACCAATGGGAAAAGCTTTATCCTGGTAGGCATGCTCCAGAAAGGCCTGGTCAAAAAAAACGTGTCTCGGCACATTTTGAATGGCATGCAATACCTGCTGATTACGGATCCCTTTCTCTGCCAGGGTCCTTACCAGGGCGCGGCGCATTCCGCGGTGACGATAACTATCTTCGATCATCTGCAAAATCCTCTACTGACTTGCGAATATAGTCCAAATACCGTCAAAAATGTATCAGTGATTCCCGGAATGACCGGAGATCAAATTTCCCAGCGCTATTCGCGCCTCATCCCACTTTTTGGCATCAAAATCCCAAACATCCAGATTGCCAATAGCATTAGATCCGAAAGGTTCTTTTATAATCTGGTTGACTATGCTGTCGGCTCGGCTGCTGGAGTTATCGAGCTCTGAGAGTAAACGGAGGTATTCGTATTCCTGCACCCCATCTCTCATGGATTTCAGGCGGATGGAGGCACAAACGCTATTCACATTGGGCACGATTCCGGGGCTGTAAACCAGCAGGCCATTCCCGTTGAGCTTCTTGAAGTAATAATCGGGATCTGAGTCCGCCCCGCCTTTGTAAGTGTCTTTCCAGGTTTCCGGGTCGTACCAGGCTCGTTTCCAGCCAGCCCCGATGCCCCAACTAATCCAGGAGTAGGTGTGATATTTCCAACAGCTCCAACTGATGGCGCGGTCGTTGACCAAAGGCAGATCAATAAAGGTTGAACTACCCACCCAGCTATTTACCCTTGACTCGTATAACATCGGTCCATAGAGCCAGTCTTCAATGCCCATTTCCTGGTATTTCCGGATGTTTTCTATGTCGTAGTTGATAGTATGTGATGCCCAGGAGTTGATGGAGTTTTTCACCACGGCCATTGCTTCCTCACTGTAGCCCCCGTCAATCCGGAAATGGGCTTCCGGATAATATTCTTCGAACATATCTCCGTAATAAACCATGCGGTCCCAGGCCTGGGGAAAATAGGATTCATCCAGCCCGTTCAGATATACGGTTATTTCAGTTTTCTCCGGATTTATGGTTTTTTCCAGGTGTTCGCGAAGTGCCTGGATGGTTTTAATGTAATACGATCTTCCATCAGGATCCCGCTCTGCTTTCGGGCTTCCGATATCCGGCCAGCCCCTGTTGCCGTGTTTTCCCCGTACATTAAAGGGGAGTATAAACGTTTCGACAGGTTCACCATAGCCCGGGCCATAATGGTAACCGTTGGCGCTGGTGAAGGCGCTGCCATCGAAATATTTCTCCAGTCTTGCATCAAAGGATTCCCATTCTATTACCGGTTCACCATCCGGTGAAGGGTTCATAACCGGTTTATAGGTGGGATCCATCAGGGAAATCCGGTTGCGTTTGAACAACTGGTAGATTTCCAATTCCTCATCGGGGGACTTTCCGCTCAAAAACCCTTCGTGTTGCAAACTCGCTTTTAGTTTATTTTCATTGGGAATGGCAAAGTCCCATACCTCAAGAGCTATGGGAATGGTTTTTACCTTAGATCCCACCATTACTTTTACCTCTGCCTGGTAGGTGCCTGCCGGGGCTTCTGAGGTTTGGAAGGGTACATACTGATCTACCCAGAAAACGAGGGACTTCTGCCGATCAATCCGGTTGTTAAAATCGGGAAGTTCCAGAGGATATACCAACCGGCCCTCTACCTGGCTGGAATCCTTCTGAATTTCATTCAGGGGAATCAAAGCATCGGGATACCACCCTGATCCCAGCGATGCAGTGGGATACCCGGTACTGGGTGTTTTAACCTCTACCGACCATTCCAGGAATATTTCCGGTCCATTGCTAAATTGTAACTGGCTATTGGAGAAATTCGAAATTTCCAGGTCAATGTATTTTATGGGTACCTGGGTATGGCTGGTAACGACCACCTGAAAGGAGATATACTCTCCTCGTGCCGCCTGTAGTGAGGCCTGTTCTCCGTCAAAGACCCAGTTTCCTGTCAAAAGGTTCTCTTGCCGAACCGGTGTTCCGGTAGTTGCACTAAACCGATCATCTATTATCATGTTGCTGGCGGGGTCCAGTCTGACAGAAGCGGGAAGAATGGCTATACTCCAGTCCGCTTCAGGTTCGGAGCTGATGCCAGCATTTGGATTACAAGCGCTGAGCAAGGAACCAATCAGTAAAATAATTAATGAGTAGGGCGTATTCATTTAGGTGTGAGATAGGAATGTGAATATTGATTATAATAGCTAATTAATTACATAATCTGCATGCCTTGGCTGTATTTTGAAAGGTATTGGCTAAATTTCATCAGACAAAAGATCTTTTGTATTACCTCCCTAAATTTAAAGCTGATGTTCACTGGTATAGTGGAGACAATGGCAGAAGTAGTTGGCCTTGAAACTTCAGGCGCTAATTTGGTGCTGACCTTTCAGACACCAATTGCCGCAGAGCTGAAAATAGATCAAAGCATATCACATAACGGGGTATGTTTGACGGTATCTTCTCTGGAAGGACCTGAACGCTACCAGGTAGTGGCTGTTCCGGAGACCCTGCAGCGCTCCAATCTGGGGGCACTTACCCGGGGAGATCTGGTAAATCTGGAACGGGCCATGGTGCTGGGAGGGAGGTTGGATGGCCATCTGGTACAGGGGCATGTAGATCAAACGGCAGTATGTCGGGAGATCGAAGATGTGGATGGCAGTTGGGAATTTGTTTTTGAATATCACGGTAAGTCAAGCCATCCGCTTATTGAAAAGGGCAGTATTTGTGTCAATGGTGTAAGCCTGACCTGCTATGACATTACCAAGAACACATTTCGTGTCAGTATAATACCCTATACCTTTGCCCACACTAATTTTAAAAATCTGGTACCCGGTGACCGTGTGAATCTCGAGTTTGATATGGTTGGCAAGTATGTTCAGGTGCTCCTGAAAAACGAATGATTGGTGATCACAGGAGTTTATTTGCTTTGTTCAATACCGCTCACCAACTGTTACCGAAGGCATATGCGCTTCAATGATTGCTAAGTCATCTTCAGTTAATTCGACATTAAATGCGCCAAAGTTCTCTTCCAGACGATCAACTTTTCTGGTGCCTGGAATAGCTGTGATCTGGTCATTTTGATTTAGCACCCAGGCCATAGCAATCTGTGCTTTGGTTTTACCATGACGTTCGGCAATCCGGTCGATCACCTCAACAAACTTTAAATTTTCCTCAATAGCTTCTTCGGTAAAGCGAGGATTGCTGAGTCGCCAGTCACCTTCCTCCAAATCAGCGCGACTTTTGATAGCGCCTGTAAGAAATCCCCTTCCCAGCGGACTATATGCCACGAAGGTGATACCCAATTCCTTGCAAACGTCAAAAAGCTCTTGCTCCGGTTCACGACTCCACAGGGAATATTCTGTTTGCAGGGCAGCAATGGGGTGAGTTGCGTGAGCACGACGAAGTGTTTCAGAGTCAACTTCAGAAAGACCGATATTTTGCACTTTCCCCTGTTTGACTAAATCGGCCATAGTACCGACAGTTTCTTCAATCGCCACTTCGGGGTCTTTTCGGTGCATATAATACAAATCGATGGTCTCTCTGCCCAGATTCTTAAGACTTTGGTCACAAGCCTGCCTTATGTATTCCGGTTTACCATTAAGTCCAAGAAATTCACCATTGGGTCCGCGTACAATGGCAAATTTGGTGGCGAGAGTCACCTGATCCCAGCTACCCCTGAAGGCCTTTCCCAACAACTGTTCATTTGCCCCCTGGCCATAGGCATCCGCAGTGTCGAAAAAATTGATCCCCAGGTCGATGGCTTTATGCAGTGTTTTAATGGATTCCTGCTCATTGAAGGATCCGTAAAACTCCGACATACCCATACAACCCAGACCAATCCTGTTAATCCGCAGTTTACTATTACCTAAAATTGTGGTTTGTTTCATAGTCGAATTTAAGTATTGAATGGTTAGCAAACACAGAATTCAATTCGGATCTAACTAACTTCTTCCTTCTATCGAGCAATGGTGCCATAGGGTGCAAGTGGAGTGCCCCATGGCACCGCAGAACATAACTGCTCCGACTAATAAACTACTTGAATATGATGGGTTACTCTTTGTAAATCAAATACTTACATTACACCGAGGGAAACTGGTACGTAGGTCGTTCCCCATATGAAACCCAGTACAGCACTATCATCCCGCAATTCGTTGATGTCAATCATGAATGTTTCAACTTCACAATCTATTTGTTGCGAGTTAACGGTAACTGATACTGCCGGGTCCTTGCTGCTGTAAGTATTCCACCCTGGCTTATCATACGAATAGAACATTACTTCCCAGGTTGTTGCTCCGGGTTTTGTCAAAATTGCATAAGAACCGGCAGATAAGCTTTTGCCTTCTATTTTTACATCCTTATTGAAAGTAATTTTCGTAGCGGCATTGGCTCCGGTTCTCCAAATTTCACCATACTTATGGAGGTCAGGGAAAATGGTTCTACCTTTCAAAGATGGTCGTGAATACTCGATTGTGATTTCAGTGGTACCAGCCATTTGTGTCACTTTCGAAAAAGGTGATGGGGCAGGTCCGTCCTGTGCATTTACGGTTACACACATTAAGAATAGTGCTGGAAGCAGTAACATCAAGAATACTTTTTTCATGAGCGATTAGATTTCAAAATTTAGTTTATATGATTCTAAGTGGTAAAATACTGATTTAGAATTGAACGGACAATGTTAAATACCTTTAAGGTCCGACAGTTCGGATATTCCCTACTGACTGGCGATAAAATAGCAAAGTGGGATCTAGTTCTTTCATTACTACTTAATTAATCGACAGAGACTATCTCCCAGAGTCCTTCATATCCAGTTATTGCATAAACCTTTGAAGATTTAACATTATTACTAAAGTACAGCGCGAAAGGGTTGGTAAAATTGTCGTAGGTAACATAGTCAAACTGATGACCACCATCCAGAGAAACCAATGTAACGAATTCGCCGATTTCAGGGTTATATCCCACGATCCAAATTCTATTCTGATGATCTGTAAAAGGATAATTCAAGTTATAGCCCTCTGTTATTGCTACTAGTTTCCAGTTCTCTCCCTGTTGGTCAGAAATCACCACTCCGTTTTTGCTCACGGTTGCCAGATACTCACCTGATTGATTTATTGAAATATAGGTTTCGGCCTCTATAGTAAACAGTGAATCCCATGTTTGCCCCAAATCGTCTGATTTTAGCACACCATAACCTGAACCTGCGACAAGGGTATTGTTCTCCAGAACATGCAAAGAGGTAATGGAAAAATCTGTGGCAACCAGAAGATTCCAAGCACTTCCATCACTGGTACCCTCATAAATAAGATTATTAGCGGTGCTGTATAGTTTTCCGTTGGCGCCTTCTATATAGAAATGGCTAAGGTATCCTTCCGGTTTGCCAGCGGTATTCCAACTGGCGCCTAAGTTGGTCGATACCAGTAGTTCGTTCCTATCAACCATTATCAGCAGTTTGTCATCCATGATCTTGAAGTCTCTGATCCCGTCTGCATAAATAAGATCCCAGCTAAATCCTCGATCCCTGGAACTGAACAACCCTTTGGGTTCCATGTCGGATAACGCGTATAAATATCCATTTTGATCAGCGCCAAAGGCCCGTAAAGACATAGGGGTCCCTATTTGATGCCATCTGTTATAGACATCCTCGGTAATCCATAACCCTTGATCTTCTACACCGGCGTACCACTTCCCTTGAATGAAAGCAGCAACGTTTATTTTCTTATCATACAAATTGTAGTGAATTTTTTTAAACGCCAGTTCCGGATCTTCCTGATAGACTCCTTCATGGGTAAACACTAGAATTTTTCCGTTGGGATCGACGGCAAGGTGGGTTATTTCCTGGGGCAGCGTTCCAATCAGTTCCCAGTTATCCTGCCCTTTTCTTAATACATTATACCGCTCAGCAATCACAACAGTTCCCTGCTGATCACATGCCACCCACCTCGGTTTTATATTTCTTGGATTAGTATACGATGCGGCTAGGTCCACCCAGCTTGCACCCTGATCGGAAGAAACATATACAGTCTTATCCGCAATGCCATATAAATCATCGTTGCACTGATGAAGGTTTTCAATGATTACTTCCGCCGTGCCCATAGTTGTTTGTACCCAGGTTACCCCATTATCGCTGGACTTAAGGAATTCTGTTGGGGTGCTATTACTGCCAGGATAAGTGACAATTGCCAGAATAGTTTGTTCATCCAGTAATAAGAAACTATTAACACGCCCCTCAACCTGGGAAACCACCAGCCACGAATCTCCCTGATCATTTGATAACTCAATGCCCCTTTCAGAGCCTACCAGAATAGCACCGTTTGGAATGGCAAGCATACTGTAGATCTCCCGGTAGTCTTGAAGAAGTAGCCAAATCCCATCCTGGGCGTATTGACGATACAATAATCCACCGTTTGCTACAAACAGATTCCCATCCGGATCGATGCAGAAAGCCGAAATGCTATTGGAGTAAGGGCCGTTAACCTGTTCGATGGTAACAGTCCTGTCGCCCATTACTACGGTAGAGTCAAGGCCATCATCGTCGTAATCATCTGTCATGGAGTCGTCGATGTCCGACTCACAAGCGAGTAGCAAGCCAAATGCAAATAGTATTGGAGGGTATATCTGAAATAGCTGTTTCATTGAGATTAAAAAATTAGGTGGGCAGTTAATCCAATAACCTAGGGCAAATTAGGTATATAGAATATCAATAAATCGTCAACATTTGTGAGATTATTACATTGAACATTTAAAAACAAGAAACCTCATAGGCGTTTCGGGTCGAGGGCATTCGAGAACTAAATTTAAAAATTGTTAATCGAGAATGGAAATTCCACCGCCCCCCCTTGGAGTCAATTTGGTCATTTAATCAAAGGCAGTTACATACTAAAAGTGGACTCGAGATTTATACCATTAAATTTGCCACTCGCCCGCAGCTTTTAACCTGGAGATTTCATCTCTGATTTTCTCTTTTTCCAGCATGGCTTTACCAACTATCTCGTTAAACTCCTTTTCCTGATTGATGTTTGAAAACCAGACATCCTGTTGAACGTCGAAAAGAGCAGCATTGGTCCAGCTTGAACTGTTTAACCATTTATAAGCTTCCGATTTATTACCCAAGAAGGCATGGATACCGGCAATACGGATTTCAGGGTCGCAGAAGTATAAATTTTCAGAAGCTAGATTTTGGTAGCCTTGGAGCGCCTTCTTAATTAGTCGCTCACCTTGCTGTTGCTGACCACTATGCCGTAAACTCAGGCCCATATTTGTATCTCTATCCAAGTTCCACTCAATGTAGAGGGAGGTGTCACCCTCTGTTTTCGCGTAGTATTCCAGGGCCTTTTTAAACTCTTGGTTTAAAGTATAATATCTACCAAATACTATTAAAGTTGTTGGGCTATCCTTGTCTAATGAGATAATCTTGTTCAGTAGTTCCAGTGCAGCATCAGGAGTTTCAAGGTACGATTTGAAAATTAGTGCAGCGTCATGATTAGGAACAAGTTCTAACATATTATCCCACTGCTTTAAGGCTTCTTCTTTGTCATATAATTCCATATGCACAAGTCCAAGATCATGATAGAGCCAGAATTGTCTCGGATCTCCCCTCATTAATCTTACAGCTCTATCCATCAGTTGTAAACCGAAGATGTAATCATTATTATCGAATAGCAAACGTCCTAAGGACCAGTTAATCATACCGTCATTAGGATTTAATTGATTAGCCTTTTGCAGATCGAATGATGCTCTTTCAGTTTCACCAATTTCCTGAAAATACAGAGATCTGACCTGATAAGCTGGTGATGATTTGGAGTCTATAGCGATGGCCTGATTGCTCAGTATTAGCACGGAATCAATAATACTTTCATCTGGATAATACAGTCGTGTCGCCCAGTACAACCTGGCTAAACTCAATTTTGCTTCAACAAAATTCGGATCTAACCTGACTGCTCTTTGTAGATTCTGTCTAGCATTCAAAAAGTAGGTTTTATCCCTAGCTAGTGCCCAAATACCATGTTCTTCCTCGGCTTTTAAATACAACTCATAAGCTACGGTATTATCTGTGGCAACACTTGCTAACCGCTGTTTTTCAGCTGGACTTAGTTTAATGGTTAATTGCTCAGCTACTTTTTGGGCAACGTCTTCGTATACATCAAAAATATTCTCAAGAGGTTGGATGTAGCTTTCCTGCCAGATATGACGGTCTCCGGCTACTTCAATCAGCTGCACCACTACTTTCATTTCATCCCCTACCACCTGTACACTACCTTCCAAAAAATGAGACACACCAAGTTGACTGCTAATCTCAGCTGTCGAAGGCCGATTTGTCCGGTATTGCTCCACAGAAGATCGGGAGCGTACCACTAAGGATTCAATTTTGGCAAGATGATTGATAATTTCTTCCATAATACCATCACACAAATGTTGATTTTCATCTTTTTCGGCACTGAAATTATCAAAAGGTAGTACCGCAATACTTGTTTCCAGGTTGATGGATGAACTGGGACTTTCAGTTTCGGCGTTAGCAGTTGGAGTGTTTGATGGAGTGCTTGGGTAAATAAAATAACCTAGTACCAAAAGTATGATGGGTATCAAAGCCCACAGGATTTTTGAATTCGAAGTTAATTTGGCTCTTTCGTTAAATGGCTCTGAAATTGGCTTGTTATCCGGTGCGGGTACCGCCTGATCGCTCTTCTTCAAGTCCGACTTCACCAGATAGGTTTTGACAGGTCCCTGCACTCCCCTTAACCGCATTT
>JAUIKU010000131.1 GCA_030430675.1 Bacteroidia bacterium
GTAAACCCAGCAGAGAAACGCCCCACATGGCCGCCAATACTGCAAACGATCTCAGATACATGAGCTTAATACTCTCAAAGGTTATCATTGTCCTGGCAAGGGTAGTCCCAGTGCTTCATCTTCCAGGATCAGCACCCAGTCATTGCTTTTTCCATTGGTAGGGGGTGTATAGGTCTGGACACCATGTGTATTGCCGGTATGAACATTATAACTTATACCATAACGGGGATCGTACCAAATGCCCTTTAGCTTGGTCCCACTGATACGGGCTTGATCGACAGTAAACGGGGCGCCCATGGGTGAGTATATGATAGCATATGAATTATCGTCGGCAATGGCCGCCCGGATCTTGCCTCCTCCAAAGGTGGGACCAGAGAGTACCAATGTTTGGTCGGGCACCAACTTGTTGAAAGGCCGTGCTTCAAACAGGGTCCTTAGGTGCTTCATCTGGAAAGAACCAGGGTGGTCGATGGCCTCATACCAGGGAATCCTGGCCCCGATTACCGGTTGTTTCCCGGGCGACCACATTTGCCATATACTGTTATGACCGTAGGTATGCCCGCAAGCCCCGGCCAGTACCGACCAGTAGGCGGCCTGCCGGCAGTCAAAATCGGTAAACAGGTCCTGCCGGTTGACGTCCTTAAAATAAAAGCCTACCGGTATCAGTTCGTATCGCGGCTCCCCATCCAGAGTGGGTTTAACCGGGGTCAGCTGATAATCATGCTCGGCATAAAACCCATTGTCGTGGTCATGGGCTGCATGTGAGGATTGAGACATATTAAAATCGAGCCACTGAGCATCGTGAAAATAGTCAGATGACCTGCCGGGACCACGAGGGTGGAATGTTATGAGATGCTCCCCTCCGTCACCCTGCTTTATTCCCTGGGCCATGGATTCGATAATAGCCCGTTCTTCTTCATTATTTATATTTTCATCTCCTCCCAGGATCCAGATTATATTATCCTGCTCCCGGTAGCGCTCACCCAGGTATTGACCAAAACTTTTAGCGGTTTCAGGGGTAAATATTTTGTCATTACCATTGGTGCTTGACCAATAACTACCCCAGGTAGGCAACATCCCAATGAACATATTCTTTGATTCAGCTAATTCCACTATAGCGTCCACATGCTTAAAATAGGATTCATTGGGCTTTGCGGGGTTCCCGTTGATTAAGGGCACATCGCCATTGGCATTGGGGTCGGTCAACCCACCGATTTGTGCCAGTACTACCGCCTGAATAACGGTAAATCCCTTTTGCGAGCGATTGGCAAGGTAAGTCTCGGCCTGTTCCAGGTCCAGCCTATGGAACAACTCCCAGGCAGTGTCTCCCAGGTAGAAAAATGGCGTGTTATCCTGATAAGTCAAATAATGACCATTTGCACTTACACTGAGTGGTTGTATCTGGGACCAAAGTGGCTGATCAATACAACTACAACCCAAAGTTATGGCCACTAGGATTTTTATTGATATAAAATTAGGCGGTGATTTCATTGCGTAAATTTTGGTCAGTTCTATTCCCAATGTCGTCAATCAACCTTATTCAATGCAAAATAACCATGTGGAAATTCACCAAGTACCATCCAGTGGTTACCTGGTTTACGCTGTGACCACCGGACCAGACACCCCCTTATTATTAAATAACCATCAAGGTTTTGGACTTCACATGGATATTTTTGTACTTTAGCCGCCTCGAAATAATTTCATAAAAAAACCACTATGAATACAGAACAAATACTTGAACAGATCAATGAGCTGGTTTTGAGCTACGGGCCTAAACTACTGGGTGCCATAGCGGTTTGGATCATTGGATCCTGGGTAATTAAAGCCCTGGTCAACGCATTCAACCGCGTGATGGACAAGAACCAGACGGACGAATCCCTGAAACCTTTCCTGAAGAAGTTGTTCAGCACACTGCTTAAGGTACTGCTGGTTATCAGCGTATTGGGTATGCTGGGGGTAGAAATGACCTCATTTATAGCCATCTTAGGTGCAGCTGGCCTGGCAGTAGGTATGGCTTTGTCGGGCACCTTGCAAAATTTTGCCGGGGGTGTCATGATTCTCTTATTTAAGCCGTTCAAAGTAGGTGATGTACTGGAAGCGCAGGGATTTTTGGGCAAGGTTCACGAGATCCAGATCTTTAATACCATTCTCAAGACCCCTGACAATAAAACCATTATCATTCCCAACGGCGGCCTGTCCACCTCTTCCATGACCAACTATTCCACGGAGCCTCAACGAAGGGTTGACTGGACCTTTGGCATTGGGTATGGCGACGATGTTGATCAGGCAAAAGCCGTGATCAAAGAGTTATGTGACCAGGACAGCAGGATTTTAAAGGACCCCGAATTGTTTGTGGCGGTTTCGGAACTGGCCGACAGTTCGGTGAATTTTGCCGTCAGAGCCTGGGTAAACGCCGACGACTACTGGGATGTCTTCTTTGATTTAAATGAAAAGATCTACAAGACCTTTGATCAAAGAGGCCTGAACATTCCTTATCCGCAAATGGATGTTCATGTGCATCAAACCAACTCGTAGGTTATAAAAGTTTTGCATCCAAAAAAGAAGGGGCCTTTGAGCCCCTTTTTTATGTCCGGTGAAATTCCTGTGTTAAAGCAAAGTAGCTTCCAGTTCTATGGTGGCGGTACTGCCTGAGTACAACCTTGAAATTGGGCAGTTGGCTTTAGCTTTGGCAGTGAGCTCGTCAAACAATTCCTGTGACAACCCATCGCAGGAGACTTCGCATTCCAGTTTTATATTGGTGATACAGGGCCCGGTGTCGTCTTTACCCAAAGTAACCGAGGCGGTGGTATTTACACTTTCCGGTTTCAAATCGTTGTTGCTCAACAGGGCGGACAGAAACATGGAATAGCAACCTGCATGGGCTGCCCCCACCAGTTCTTCGGGGTTGGTCCCTGATCCATCTTCGAAGCGGGAAGCAAAAGTAAAGGGTCCGTTATAGTCGCTGAAACTCATGGTTCCCTGACCTTCTTTCAGGGTTCCGTTCCATTGGGCTTTGGCTGATCGTACAGTCATGATTTTCTTTTTATGGTGGTTAATTGAATGAGAAAGGTAAAACTATACCATTATTTGTTTCAGGCAAATAATATGCAATTTCAATGTTGCTTTTTTTACTGGCGAGGAAGTGGCTCGATTCAAAGCATAACTGCTATTCAAGCTTCCCTGCTTCTTCAAACAATGCTTTAAAGGCCTCTACCCAGTTTCCGCCCCTCCTCTCATTGTTGGCATCCTGTCGGCCATAGAATTGTTCTATGGTATTTTCTGCACTGGTCCACACGGTATGCAGCATCCCCTGATAGTTATCCTTTACCTCATCGGTGGCTCCTTCCCTGAAATCCAGCATCATCTGCAGTTGCTTTTTGGTGACCTCGGGGAATCGCCAGGGACAGGTGATCACCTTAAACCCTTTTAGCGCAAAGTAAGCGGCTGTGGGATCGGGGCGTTCGTAATGCCAGTCGTTGATCACCACATCCTTGGGGATCATGTCGATGGCCCGGTGGGTATTGTTGTAACTGCCCTCCCACAAGCCAATACCGGTGGTCCTGCCGTCGATAAGCCGGTCACCCCATATCCACAATTCCTTGCCATCCTCCGCCAGGTGGTTCCTGATGGCAGTTACTTCCGCGGCAAATAACTCCGCATTATCCAGTCCCTCGCAGCGTTCATCCATGCCCAGGAAAAAAACCTCATCCATGCCCGCGTGGAACGCATCGGCCTCAAATACCGCTACTATTTCATCAATCACATCAAAGACTACTTCATGTACATCAGGGTGCCTGGGACAGTAACTCAGGCAATACAGTCCCCATTCATTGGGCCACTCAATATCCTGGTCCAACGGGATTTCCGGGGTTTCATTGAACTGGGGATATTGTTCCAGCAGCTTGCCCACATTATTATACCATGACTGGTGCCCCAGCATATTGACCTGGGGAATAATATCTATACCGCCTTGCTTACAAGTATTGACAATCCGTTTAACATCATCATAGCTGAGGGCATTTTCCGCCACCAACTCCGGGCGTGATTTATATTGGTAACGGTAATCAATCCTCAGTACAATGGTGTTCAGTTTCCTGGGCACCAGTGCGTCATTGACAAAATCAATAAATTGATCCACCCCATCGGGGTTAGGTGCTGCCATGCAAATACCGCGTACCGGCAGTAGGGAATCGAGTTTGTGTTGTGACTGTGCAGCTTGTGTACAGAACGTAAGTAGAAATAGTAAAAGCTTCAGTTTCATGGTAGAAATATTAAAGACGAAGTGACGCCATACCTGTCTGGCAGGGAGGAAGGACTCATTTCTCCTCCATTATCATTTTCAGCTCATTAAGCTTCAACAAGGCTTCAACAGGACTAATAGTATTAATATCCAGCTGATCCAAAACTCCGGCGACTTTCTTAAAGGCCGGACTGGATTCAAACAGTTGCAATTGATAATTCTGCTGAGGCAGTTCTTTCAGCAGTTCCCCGGTCTTGTGCTGGACCTTTTCCTTTTCCAAATGACCAAGAATCTCATTGGCCCTGATCACTACCTGGTTGGGCATTCCGGCCATTTGCGCCACATGAATGCCGAAGCTGTGGTGGGATCCACCGGGCTTGAGTTTGCGCATAAAGATCACTTTATCTCCAACCTCTTTTACCGAAACATTGAAATTCTTTACCCGATCGTGAGTTTCCGATAGTTGATTTAACTCGTGGTAGTGGGTGGCAAACAGGGTTTTGGGCCGGTTCACCTGGTTGTGCAGGTATTCCACAATGGACCAGGCAATACTAACCCCGTCATAGGTGCTGGTGCCCCTGCCAATCTCATCCATCAGCAGCAGACTCCGGTCACTCAAATTATTGAGTATAGTGGCGGTCTCGATCATCTCCAGCATAAAAGTGGATTCTCCCTGAGCCAGGTTGTCGGAAGCACCCACTCTGGTAAATATTTTGTCAGTCATTCCCAGAGAGGCACTCTCTGCCGGTACATAACTGCCGATCTGGGCCATCAGTACCACCAGTGCTGTTTGTCGCAACAGGGCAGATTTCCCCGCCATATTGGGACCGGTAATTATCATGACCTGCTGACCTTCATTGTCCAGGTAAACGTCGTTGGGCACGTAGGACTCTCCCAGGGGCAACTCCTGTTCAATTACCGGGTGGCGACCCTGTTTGATATCTATGATCAGCGAGTCATTGACGGTAGGCCGGCAATATTTGTTTTTCATGGCCACCAGTGCAAATGAACTGAGTACATCCAGGATGCTAATCACTGCGGCGTTACACTGTACCGACTCAATGAATTGCTTCGCCGATTCGATCAGGTCGAAGAAAATATTTTGCTCGATTTCTGCTAACTGATCTTCCGCATTAAGGATCTTTTCCTCATAGGTTTTTAGCTCCGGTGTGATATAGCGTTCGGCGTTTACCAGGGTCTGCTTGCGTATCCAATCGTCAGGCACCTTGTCTTTATGGGCATGGGTTACTTCCAGGTAATAACCAAAAACTTTGTTAAACCCAATCTTCAATGAGCTGATACCGGTGCGTTCTGTCTCGGATTGTTGCATCTGCACCAGGTAGTCTTTCCCTGAATAGGCGATGGCCCGTAACCTGTCAAGCGCTTCGTTGACACCATCTTCGATCATTTTACCCTGAGTAACTACCAGCGGTGGATCGTCTTTTAAGGTGGTATCTATAACGGAAACCAGCTCACTGCAGTCGGAAAATCTTTCTGACCAGAACTGCAAAACAGTACTGTCACTTCCCGCAAGTGATTCCATCAGGGGCTTAATACACTGAAGGGAGCATTTTAATGACACCAGCTCCCTTGGATTAATACGCCCCACGGCCAGTTTCGAAACCAGCCTTTCCAGGTCTGCGATGCTCCTGAATTCTTTGACCATTCCATCCAGCAATTCCCGGTCGCGGATGAAGGCAGTTACCGTATCCAGTCTACGATCTATTTCCGCTTTATCTTTCATGGGTAACAGCAGCCATTTTTTCAATCTGCGGCTACCCATGGCGGTTGATGTATGATCCAGTATCTTAATTAACGGCCTGCCTCCCTCATGCTGTGCGTGGATCAGTTCCAGATTGCGTATGGTAAATTTATCCAGCCATACAAACTGGTCACTTTCAATGCGGCTGATCGCGGATATATGTGCCTGGTCCTTATGTTCGGTAATTTCCAGGTAATGAAGTATCGCTCCGGCTGCTCTTACCGCCATAGGCATCTCCTGAAATCCAAACCCCTTTAAATTTGTGGTCCCCAGCTGCTCTGTAAGTTTTTCAAATCCATGGTCCTGGCCAAAAGCCCAGTCGTCCAGGGGAAACAAATGCCGGTCGTGTCTCTGGTCCGTTCCGATAAACCGGTGAAATAGTTCCTTCTGCCCCTTACAGAACAGCACTTCGGCCGGGTCAAAGCTTTGAATCAATTTCTCAATCTGGGGCAATGACCCTTCGGTACCGTTGAACTCACCGGTTGATATGTCCAGGAACACCACACCGGCCCGGTCCTTTTCCAGGTAAACCGCTGCCAGGTAATTGTTACTGTTAGATTCCAGTACGTTGTCATTGAAGGTTACTCCGGGTGTCACCAACTCCGTGACGCCTCTTTTCACAATTCCTTTGACCTGTTTGGGATCTTCAAGTTGATCGCATATGGCCACCCGGTGACCGGCCCTTACCAGTTTCGGCAGGTAGTTGTCCAGGGCATGATGGGGAAATCCCGCCAGTTCCACCCTGGAAGCCGCGCCGTTGGAACGTTTGGTCAGCACTATATCCAGAATCTGGCTGGCGGTAACGGCATCCTCTCCAAAGGTTTCATAAAAGTCGCCCACCCGGAACAGCAGCAAAGCGCCGGGATGCTTGGCTTTGATAGCGTTGTATTGCTTCATCAAAGGAGTTTCCCGCTCTTTTTTTACCTTTGTTTTGGTCATTGTTGCTGCAAAAAAAAGATGTATCTGGTAAAGTTACAGAAATATAGCTATTGACAGAGTCCGCAAAAAATAAATCAATTTATACATGCGCAAACTAGAAAACCGGGAACTGTCACGCCTGGATATTTCCTCATTTAAAACACATCCGAAGAATCCATTGGTGCTTGTTCTGGACAATGTACGCAGCCTAAACAATGTGGGTTCCGTCTTTCGAACCGCGGATGCATTCCTGGTACAAAAACTTTTCCTCTGTGGCATTACCGGCAAGCCTCCGCACCGCGAAATCAATAAAACCGCCCTGGGAGCCACCGAATCCGTTGATTGGGAATACCGGGAAAATGTAACCGAGACCATCAGCCAGCTGAGCAGGGAGGGATACAAAATCATATTGGTGGAGCAAACCGATAGTAGTGCCATGTTGATGGATTTCTCTCCTGGTCCTGAAGACAACTATGCCCTGGTGTTCGGCAATGAGGTTTTTGGAGTGGATGAAGACCTTTTACCGCTGGCGGACTACTGCCTGGAGATTCCACAATACGGCACCAAGCATTCGCTTAATATTTCTGTCAGCGTAGGCATTGTAGTATGGTCATTGTTGGAGAAGATGGGGCGGTTCTAGAAGTTATGGGTTATGAGTTATAAGTTATAAGAGTTGAGCTGTGAGTTGTGAGTTATAGTGTTTAATTTATCGGCCCGAACCGCACATATTATGAAATACAGAACCGAACACGACACCATGGGCCCGGTAGAGGTGCCCGCAGATAAATACTGGGGAGCTCAGACCCAGCGCTCTTTGCAAAACTTTGCCATCGGCGGCGAAGCCATGAAAATGCCCATAGAAATTATAAGGGCGTTTGCAGTACTGAAAAAAGCCGCGGCCATCACCAACCATGCTTTGGGGGTATTGGACCAAAGTAAGGCCGACCTGATTGCACAGGTCTGTGACGAAATCCTGTCAGCAAAGCTGGACGACCAGTTTCCATTAAAAGTTTGGCAAACCGGTTCCGGTACTCAGAGCAATATGAATGTCAATGAAGTTATTGCCAACCGGGCCCATGTGATTTCAGGAGGAAGCCTGGAAGACCCGCAAAAAACCATTCACCCCAATGATGATGTAAACAAATCACAATCTTCCAATGACACCTTTCCCACCGCCATGCACATTGCTTCCTATAAGATGGTGGTAGAAGAGACCATCCCCAGGGTAAAAGCCCTGCGAGAGGTGTTGGATGAAAAAGCCAAAGCGTTTAAAGAGGTGGTCAAAATCGGGCGCACGCATTTTATGGATGCCACCCCTCTCACCCTGGGTCATGAGTTCAGCGGTTATGTATCACAGCTGGACCATGGACTCAAAGCGCTGAAGAACACGCTCGATCATCTCAGCGAACTGGCTCTGGGAGGCACAGCGGTAGGAACCGGACTAAATACCCCGGAAGGTTATGCGGAAAAGGTAGCCCAGGAAATTGCCGGTATCAGTGGTTTTCCCTTTATCACGGCCGGGAACAAATTCGAAGCCCTGGCAGCACACGACGCCATCGTAGAAACCTCCGGTGCCCTTAAACAACTGGCGGTCAGCTTGATGAAAATCGGCAACGATATCCGCATGTTGTCCAGCGGTCCCAGAAGCGGCATAGGAGAAATCCTAATTCCCGAGAATGAGCCGGGATCTTCCATTATGCCGGGAAAGGTCAATCCCACCCAATGTGAGGCCCTTACAATGGTTTGTGCACAGGTAATCGGCATGGATACCGCTACCTCCATAGGTGGCGCCAACGGCCATTTTGAGCTGAATGTATTTAAACCCATGATGGTATACAATCTGCTCAACAGTGCCAGGCTGTTGGCCGATGCCTGTGAATCATTCCGCAAGAATTGTGCAATCGGCATCGAACCCAATCTGGAGGTGATCCGCGATAAACTGGAACAGTCGCTGATGTTGGTGACAGCCCTTAACCCGCACATTGGATATGAAAACGCCGCCAAAATCGCCAAAAAAGCCCATAAGGAAGGGACTACCCTGAGGCAGGCGGCATTGGACCTGGGCCTGTTAACCAATGAGCAGTTTGACCAATGGGTGGATCCCAGGAAAATGGTTTAAATGCTGTTATTGCCATGAAATTTTAGTTCCCAGTTGATATTTTAGTGTACTGGTTTATAGCTAAGACACTGCTAATCTGTGCTTTAGTAATTCTGAATTCATAATCCATAATTTCTAATTGAATGAAATTTTTGTAGATTCGCGTTGTAACATAATCTTGGAATAATGAAAAAGCTATTATTTTTAACCGCGGCTCTGACTTTTTTAGCTACAGGTTTTTCTTATGCCCAGCTTTCCAAAAAAGAAGCAAAAGAGTGGAAGAAGACTAAAAAATCCATGAGTACTGATGATTTTAAAGCCATGGTTGATCAGAACACCGCCTTGCAGCAGGAAGTAAGTCAGTTATCTGCAGACCTGTCAGGCTCTCAGGCTGAACTCCAGCAAAAGCAGGAAGAAGTGTCCGTGCTACAGGCAAAAGTACAAAACCTTCAACAAGACCTTTCCGAGTCCCAGGTGATCGACGTCAGTTCTGGAGAGTCCACCACTAATACCAAGGTCTCAAAAGGGGTCTTGTTCAAAGTTCAGATAGGGGCCTTCAGAAATAAGGACCTGTCCAAGTACTTTGGCACCAGCGAAAATTTTGGAGGAGAAGTGGATTCGGATGGTACCCAACGATACACCCTCGGCAATTTCACCGACTACTGGCAAGCCGACAAATTCAAGAAATACCTGAGAGAAATGGGAGTAAAAGATGCCTGGATCGTACCCTACAAGGACGGAAGGCGGGTTCCTATGAAGGATGTACTGGAAGGGGTAATCTAAAAATAAGACCTTGATATTCAGCAAAAAGCAGTGCATTAATGTACTGCTTTTTTTATTCGGCCGTTACTAGAATAGTTAAACAGGCAAACCATGGAATTTCTTTTTTTGATCTCCGGTCTGATCATCGGGGTGGCAGGTACTTATATGGTCTGGAAAAGTACCACCAGTACGGTAATGACCAAAGAGCAGTTTCTCGAGCTGGACAAAGAAAAGTGTCTCATTGAAGACCGATATCGCATACTGAAACAGAATCATGAAAAAATACAAGAAGCCCTGGTAGAAAGAGAGTGTACAGAGCTGGACCTGAGAGAACACCTTGCCCGGGCCGAGAACGAAAAAAGGAACCTTCAGGATAAACTGATTTCCGAACGGGCCTGGCAGCAGGAAATCCACCAGAAATATGCCGGTCAGTTTGAGAACCTGGCGCAGCGCATGTTAAAGCAGAACGTAAACCAGCTCAGCGACATAAACCATGAAAAACTGGACAATCTCCTGGGGCCGCTACAGGAAAAAATCCAATCTTTTGAAAAGCGGGTGGAAGCTTCCCATCAACAGCAAACCATGGAAAGCAAGTTGCTGCAGCAGGAGGTCCAGAGACTGGCCCGGTTGAACAATCAAATTTCCGAGGATGCGCAGAATCTCACCCAGGCACTGAAAGGAAACAACAAGACCCAGGGGTTGTGGGGCGAAATTGTACTGGAAAGAATACTGGACCAAAGCGGCTTGCAGAGAGGCAGGGAATACTTCACCCAGGGCTCCGGGTTAAAGCTCACCAACGAAAAAGGATTATCTCAAAAGCCAGATGTAATCATTGTGCTGCCGGAGCAGAAACATCTGATCATTGATGCCAAGGTGTCCCTGAAGGCGTATGAATCCTATGTGAATGAAACGGATGAGGTACAGCAAACTGCTTATCTCAAAAAACACCGGGACTCTCTAAAAGGACATATCGACAACCTGAGTGGTAAATACTATCAAAAGCTGGAACAACTGAAAACCCTGGATTTCGTACTTATGTTCCTGCCGGTGGAGGGCAGCCTGATCACATTGATGGAGTATGACAAGCCCGATTTGCTGAGCTATGCCTGGGAGCGCAAAGTTATTCTGGTTACTCCCACCACCCTCATAGCTACCCTGAAGACCATTGCGTCACTTTGGAGAAATGAAAAACAACACAGTAATGCGCTGCAAATTGCCAAAGAAGGCAGCAAAATATATGATAAACTATGTGCTGTGTTACAGGACCTGCAAAAATTGGGGAAACACATCCAGCAAACGGAAAACAGCTACAGGGTTACCATGCAAAAATTATCCAACGGTAAGGGAAACTTACTGGGCCAGGCCCAGAGACTGAAACAACTGGGGGTAGAAACACACGGCTCATTGCCGGAAAAGCAATTCTACAGGTAGAACAGGATAATAATTAAAAAAAGCACAATCATAACTACATACATTATCACATCCACCCTTATATATGGTTTCCATTTTTGGTACCAGGCCTTAAGCTTTTTCATACCAAAAGATATTGATTAGTTTCCTGATTTCTAATTCCTATTTGAATCGGTAATTCATTACTTTACAACACATGATAAAAAAGTGGGTATACAGGAAGTCAGCAGACCACACCAGGATCAATGCTTTTGCCGATCAACTGAATATACCTCCCACTCTGGCAGCTATACTGTTGCAAAGGGGAATCGACAGCTTTGACAAAGCCAAGGCATTTTTCCGACCCTCCCTCGAAGATTTACACGATCCGTTTTTGTTGAAAAATATGAGCCAGGCGGTTGATACCATCGACCGTACCATGGACGTTGGAGGTAAGATCCTTATTTACGGTGACTATGATGTGGATGGCACCACTGCCGTTTCGCTGATTTTTGATTTTTTTAAATCAATGTACCATAACATTGACTACTACATTCCGGACCGCTACAGCGAAGGCTACGGTCTCTCCCGCCAGGGACTGCAGTATGCCGTTGAAAATGATTTTAAATTGGTTATCACCCTGGACTGCGGCATCAAAGCGGTGGATCTGGTGGAAGAAGGAGTTAAAAGAGGGCTTCAGTTTATCATTTGCGATCACCACCTGCCCGGGGATCAACTACCGGCTGCGGCCGCTATTTTAGATGCCAAGCAGCCCGACTGCCCCTATCCCTATAAGGAGCTCACCGGTTGTGGAGTAGCTTTTAAACTAATTACCGCAATTTCATTGCACCGGGGACTTCCCCTAACAGGCGTATACGAATACCTGGATCTGGTAGCAGTGAGCATTGCGGCAGACATTGTACCCATAACCGGAGAAAACCGCATATTGAGTTATTTCGGATTAAAAAAACTAAACCTCAAGCCCAGACCAGGGCTTAAAGCATTGTTGAAGGTAGGCGGAATAAAGCATAAGGTTGATATACCGGAAGTTGTCTTTGGCCTTGCTCCCAGAATCAATGCCGCAGGCCGCATCGATCATGCCAGCTCCGCAGTGCAACTGCTGCTTTCTATGGATAATCATCAGGCTGATGGTTTGGCCGAAAATGTGAACCAGCACAACAGCCTGCGAAAGGAGAAGGATTCCGATATCACCAGGGAAGCACTTTCCATGCTGGAACAGTCCCTACCGGAAAGGGATCTGAAATCTACTGTACTTTATAAAGAAGACTGGCATAAGGGAGTAATAGGCATAGTGGCTTCCCGTTGCATCGAAAAATATTACCGGCCGACCATTATACTGACCCAATCACAGGACAAAGCCACCGGATCTGCCAGGTCGGTACCCGGATTCGATATTTATCAGGCCATTTCGGAATGTTCGGACCTGCTGGATGCTTTTGGCGGTCACAAATACGCCGCAGGATTGACATTATCCCTGGACAAGGTCAGCGCCTTTCAACAACGGTTCGAGGAAGTGGTCTCAGCCACCATTACCGAAGACCTGCTAACACCAGTCCTGGAAATCGATCAGCAGATATCCCTGGAACAAATTAATGACAGGTATTACCAGATCCTGCAAAAAATGGGACCATTCGGACCGGAAAATATGCCTCCCCTATTTGTAGTTAAAGCAATGACAGTTGTCTCAAAACCCCGGGTCCTTAAACAACAACACTTGAAATTCCGGGTTAGATCGAAAACAGGAAAGACCATTGAAGGTGTGGCTTTTGGATTATCAAAATTTGCCGGTGATTTGGAATCGGGCCGTCCATTTGATGCCGCCTTCACCCTGGAACAAAACAACTACCGGGGGGAAAGAACGTTACAAATGATGGTGAAGGATATTAAATTAGTGTCATGATTCTTCGGGGAGAGGATTTAATAAAGAAGTATGGTAAGAGAACCGTGGTGAACCAGGTTTCCGTTACGGTGGAAAGAGGGGAGATTGTAGGACTTTTGGGTCCCAATGGAGCAGGTAAAACCACTACTTTCTATATGATCGTGGGCTTAATCAAGCCCAATAACGGTGAAATTTTTCTGGACCATGAAAATATTACCGATTTGCCCATGTACAAAAGAGCCAAGCTGGGAATAGGTTACCTGGCCCAGGAGGCCTCTGTTTTCAGACATCTAACGGTCGAGGAAAATATTATGGCGGTACTTGAAATGACCGAATTGAGTAAAAGTCAGCAAAAGGAAAAGGTAGAACTGCTGCTGGAGGAATTTAGCCTGAATCATGTCCGTGATAATAAGGGAGTAGTGCTGTCGGGTGGTGAACGAAGAAGGACTGAAATTGCCCGTGCGCTGGCCGTCGATCCAAATTTTGTTTTGCTGGACGAACCTTTCGCCGGGGTGGACCCCATTGCGGTAGAGGAGATTCAGGGAATCGTGGCCAAACTGAGAGAAAAAAACATTGGAATATTGATCACCGATCACAATGTAAATGAAACCCTTTCCATTACTGACAGGGCATATATTATGACAGAAGGCAACCTGCTGCGCTCGGGAAGTGCGGAAGAACTGGCCAACGATGAGCAGGTACGAAGAGTTTATCTCGGTAAGCATTTTGAATTGAAGCGCAAAATATGACATGGCTCTGATCAATTCCATACTATCCTGGGTCATGAAGAAGCGAATTCATGAGGTAGAACTTTTTATGAAGTATCCCATGGAGGTTCAGAATGAACTATTCGGCAAGCTGCTAAAGCAGGCCAGGGACACGGAGTATGGTAGAAAGTATGACTTCAAAAGCATAGAGAAACCCCAACAATACCATAACCGGGTACCAATTGTAAGCTACGAGGAGTTATATCCCATAATTTCCCGGATCATGAAGGGTGAACAAAACCTCCTATGGCCCAGTGAAATTCGATGGTTTGCCAAATCATCAGGAACCACCAATGCCCAGAGTAAATTTATTCCTGTTTCACCTGAAGCCCTGGATGATTGTCATTTCAAAGGTGGCAAAGACCTGCTGTCCATTTATTTCAACAATAACCCCCACTCCAAGCTGTTTGATGGTAAAGGCCTGGCCATTGGAGGAAGTCAGCAAATAAACCAAATGGACCCCAGTCTTAAATCCTATTACGGAGATGTATCTGCGGTGATCATGAAAAACCTGCCATTATGGGCACAGTTTGTAAGGACACCCAGCCTGGACATTGCTTTGATGGATGAATGGGAAGAAAAGATTGAACGAATGGCGCATGCTACCGCCGATGAGAACGTCACCAGTATATCCGGAGTACCCACCTGGACCATATTGTTGCTAAAG
>JAUIKU010000132.1 GCA_030430675.1 Bacteroidia bacterium
GCCATCCACTTTTACCTCACCTTCAAACCCTTTTAAAATTTTGTAGAGGATTTTCTGAGTGGTGGTTTTACCTGCTCCGGAGGGTCCCAAAAAACCAAAAATCTCTCCTTTTTCCATCTTAAACGTGAGATTTTTGAGGGTTTTTTCTTTTGCACCTGGGTAGGCGTAGGTTAGGTTTTGGACGTGGATCATTTTTTGTTTTTAATTTTCTCTAATTAGGATAAATAATTTCTACATGATTATCAGTCAAAATTCTAATCATTTTTGCCCTTAAGGCTTCAAATTCTTCCTGAGTCAGATAAATTATATTAGGCTTTTCTCTGAGCACCTTGAACTCCGGACGGTCAATATCCGGATGGACGTCGTACCCATGATTCCGGGCATACCTAAGAAATGCTTTCAATCTTTTTACGATGGTGCCAATGTAGTTATTGCTGTACCCGTCTGAAGCCATATAATTTACGAGCCCTTCATACGCTATTAAAGAAACTGCGTTGATTCTTAAATTAGGATTGTAGCTATTTAAGATTCCTTTAGTAACCTTATATCCGTGGATGGTTCGTTTGGCCCTGGTAGGTTTGCGATCTTCAATGTACTGATCAAACAGTTCAAAAAAATTAGCTGTCTTGGGCTTTTCATCTGATAAGTGATAGTACTCTTTCACCAGCCAGGCTTCCGGCTTCATTTTAAGGTAGCTGATCTTTTCAAGTATCTCACTTATTCGATCCTTAACCACTTTGATTTGCTTATTCAATCTGGTGTAACCCTGCTGGCCGGAAGATACCGGGGCATCCTGATTATTGGGATTAAAGTACTTTGGATTGCACCTTGCCCCAGTAGAAAATCTGGCTATCTTCCCCTGGTGGGAATAAGTAATCATTACTAATTGGTAACCGTCTTTATTCAGTCGGTCTTTTTTCAGGGAGGCCCGGTAAGATGGCATAAAGGTGAAATTTGAGGGTAAAATTCAATACGTCTAAATCGGTAGCAATTAGTGTCTAATTTTTAAAAAAGTCAAAAAACAGCCTCTAAACGAAATAAAGGCACTTTTTCATAAGCCCTGGTCGGGCAACTTTTAAAGCCCTCAATTACTAAAGTTTTTGAGGGCTTTTTTATTTAAGGGTTGGCAGGCAATTGCTTTTAACCCCCGTTGACGGTAAATGTGATGATGCAGTTAAAAGCTGGCAATATTGTTGCTGCCGCTATCGGGATTCTCAATTCCTGGATATATCATTTTTCCCACCTGTAAATTGATATCCTGTCTGCTTTCTTCAGGATTAAGGGGTATTTCCAATTGCTTTCCCAGATAAATGAACACCAGCGAACTCGTACTATGTGGTACCTGGATACTGTACTCACCAATTGCGTCCGATATTTTAGCGGTATTGCCTCCTGGAACCATAATCGTTACTCCTTTCTGTACTTCTCCCTCAACAGTTATTTTTCCGGATATGGTCCTCATTTCACGGTAGCCCTTTCGGTTGCCACTTTTTCCCTGGACAGAAAGCTGCTCCCGGTAAACCGACGCATCCCGCAGGTGTTGATCAGGAAATTCCTTTAAGGGTATTTGCCGGGTTTTTACCGCCGGAACTTCCACTCTTTCAGGGAGCTCAACCACCGGACCGGCGGCCGGCGGCTTCGGCACTAGTTTGTTTATACTGCCTTTCTCTTGGTCAAACAGGCGTTCGATAAACAGGACTGATAACTCTTTAAGATCTGAGAACCGCTCGGCGCTTGGTAAATCACTAATATTTGCCAGGCCCTTACCAGTATCTGAAGAACCTCCAAGATACAACAGTGAGGCCACCAATATCATTAGCAGGATTACCAGCAGGCTTCCACTCACTAACTGTACCATCACACTACTGCCGTGGTGGGATTTTCTTCTCCTTACCCTGCCCGGTCGGGCCAGGCTTTCATGTATGCTGCTACACCGGCTACATTGCGCTATATGTTGTCTGGCTTTTCCTTCCGCAGGTTTAGACAATCTGTGAAATACCAAGCCCCTGATGCTGTTAAAAGTCAGGTGTCTTTCACTTCCGATATGTTTATATTTCAATGGCTGCATTCCCAAAAAAGTAATTTGCCATGATGCTAATTCTTATGCCGGCGAAAAATCTAATCCAATGGGCAGTTATGACCGGACAGGTAAAAAATGAATCAGCTGCAGGTACTCAGACCTGGTATAACCAAAAACAAATATACGTAAAAGGTTCTGTTACCACAGGTTTTCTTAACGAAAGCTTTATTGGGTGGGCATTGTATTTCCGTGATTTTTGATGGATATTAATTGCAAAATGTGGCAATATTATTTTCATGACTACTATCCTTCGTAAGAATCTGATGGCCATCACGGGGCTGTTCCTCTGCCTGTTTCTGGTGGTTCATCTCCTGGGTAATCTGCAGCTTTTGATGCCACCGGAAGAAGCCTCCACCAGTTTTAATAATTATTCGAGGTTCATGAGTGGTAATCCCATAATAAAAGTAATCTCCTATCTACTATATACATCCATAATTGTACACTCAATATTCGCCCTGGTCATATCCGGCAGGAATCGCAAAACAGCCCCCGCCTACGCATTTGACCGGCGGTCAACCTCAAGTAACTGGTATTCCAGGAACATGGGGCTTCTGGGACTGGTTCTGCTGGTATTCCTCATAGTGCATATGAAAGATTTCTGGTTTCAGTACAAATTTGGAGCTCTTCCAGAAGATCAAAATGGATACAAGGACCTCTACACCATTGTGATTGCCGCATTCGGACAATGGTGGTATGTATTATTGAATGTAGCTGCATTTATCGCTTTGGGATTTCATCTGGCTCATGGATTTTTCAGTGCCTTTAAATCCGCGGGAGTATATCATACCCGTATATCGAAGTTGCTTTACTTTCTGAGTATGTTTTTGACAGTAGCCCTGACCGCCGGATTCATATTCATACCAATTTACATATATACCAAATACCACTTGTAATGAACTCAGCAGCTGTTCCATCTAATATATTAGATGCCAAAATTCCGGAGGGACGATTGTCTGAAAAATGGAGTCGATATAAGGCAACCTGCCGGCTGGTAAGCTTTAACAACAAAAAGAAACTTGATATTATCGTGGTGGGAACCGGGTTGGCCGGGGCTTCTGCCGCTGCCTCTTTTGCGGAGGCAGGCTATAATGTACGGTCGTTCTGCTTTCAGGACTCGGCCCGCAGAGCTCACTCGGTAGCGGCACAGGGCGGGGTAAATGCCGCTAAGAATTATCAGAACGATGGCGACAATGTTTACAGAATGTTCTACGACACCATTAAGGGTGGAGATTTCAGGGCCCGGGAGGCAAATGTCTATCGCTTGGCAGAATGTTCCAGCAGCCTGATCGATCAGGCAGTGGCCCAGGGGGTACCTTTTGGCAGGGAGTACGGCGGGTATATCGCCAACCGTTCATTCGGGGGAGTCCAGGTGAGAAGGACGTTTTATGCCCGGGGACAAACCGGACAGCAGTTATTAATGGGGGCTTATGCGGCCCTTATGCGGCAGGTTAATCTTTCGAAAGTCAAACTTCACACCCGGCATGAGATGCTCGACCTGGTGGTGATCGATGGTAAAGCCAGGGGAATTATCGCCAGGAACCTGGAAACCGGTGAGATAGAGCGCTATGGTGCGCATGCTGTGGTGCTGGCCACCGGAGGTTTCGGTAAGATCTACTACCTGTCTACTTTGGCCATGGGTTGCAATGGCTCCGCCATTTGGAGAGCCTACAAGAAAGGGGCATTTATGGCCAACCCCAGCTGGACCCAGATACACCCCACCAGTTTACCCCAATCCGGAGAGCATCAATCCAAGCTCACTTTGATGTCGGAATCACTTCGAAACGACGGCAGGATATGGGTTCCGAAAAATAAGGATGATCAAAGGGCACCCAATGATATTCCGGAAGATGAAAGGGACTATTACCTGGAGCGAAGATATCCGGCGTTTGGCAATCTGGCTCCCCGGGATATCTCATCACGGGCGGCAAAGGAAAGAATCGATGCAGGCCACGGGGTAGGTCCTCTTAAAAACGCCGTGTACCTGGATTTCAAGCATGCTATTGAGGAATACGGAGAATCTATCATTAAACAGCGCTATGGGAACCTGTTCCGGATGTATGAAAAAATTACCGGGGTAAATGCCTATAAAGAACCCATGAAGATCAGCCCTTCCGCTCATTTTTCCATGGGTGGCTTGTGGGTGGACTACGAATTGTGCACCACCATCCCCGGGTTGTATGCACTTGGAGAATGCAATTTTGCCGACCACGGTGCCAATCGTCTGGGGGCAAACTCATTGCTGCAGGCCTGTGTGGACGGATACTTTATTATTCCCTATACGATCGGAAATTATCTGGCGGACGATATAAATACCGGCACTATTAAAACCGACCATCCGGCATTTGATGAAGCAGAATCAAATGCCCGGATGTTCCTTGAGAAGCTGCTTTCGGTCAATGGCACCAAGGTGGTAGATTATTTTCATAAGGAATTGGGAAAGATACTTACCGATAAATGCAGTGTATCCCGCGATGAGGAAGGACTCAAAGAAGCTATCCGCAACATCAGGGCACTTAGAGAGGAATTCTGGCTGCAGGTGAAAATTCCGGGAACAGGGGAACAGGTAAATTCAGAGCTGGAAAAGGCAGGACGGGTGGCCGATTACCTGGAACTGGGAGAATTAATGTGTCGGGATGCCCTGAATCGCCATGAATCCTGCGGTGCACACTTCCGGAATGAATATCAGACGGAAGAGGGAGAAGCATTGCGGGATGATGAGAATTATTGTTTTATTTCCTGCTGGGAACATGGTGGATCGGAAAGAGAACCTGTTCACCACCGGGAAGAACTTGAATTTGAGACGGTGAAGCTGATATCAAGAAGTTACAAGTAAAATGAAGTTAACACTAAAAATCTGGCGACAGGCCAATCCCAACAGCAAAGGAAAAATTGTCGATTACCAACTCGATGGAGTAGAAAAAGATATGTCATTCCTGGAGATGCTGGACCTGCTGAATGAAAAGCTGATTCTGGAAGATCAGGACCCGGTAGAATTTGATCATGACTGCCGGGAAGGAATTTGTGGTATGTGCGGGATCTTTATCAATGGCCAGGCTCACGGACCGCTCGCCGGAACCACTACCTGTCAGCTCCACATGCGAAGTTTTAAAGATGGCGAAACCATTTTTATTGAGCCGTTCAGGGGTGGTGCATTCAAAGTAATCAAGGACCTGAAAATTGACAGAAGTGCCTTCGACCGCATCATCACCGCCGGGGGTTACGTCTCTACTTCTGTAGGTGAGGCACCAGATGCTAATACTACCCCTATAACCCACGAAACGGCTGAATCAGCATTTGATTCAGCCGCCTGTATCGGATGTGGTGCCTGCGTAGCCACCTGCAAGAACGGAAGTGCAGCCTTGTTCACCGCTTCCAAAATATCCCATCTTGCCAAGTTGCCACAGGGTAAGGTGGAAACCAAAAAGAGGGCATTAAGTATGGTAAACCAGATGGACCAGGAAGGTTTTGGGCATTGTACCAATACCAATGCCTGCCAGGTAAAGTGTCCCCAGGAGATATCCGTTACCAATATTGTTCGAATGAACTGGGAATACAACAGGGCCTGGATATCTCAATAATGCCCCAAAGACCTTATCCCTCTTTCAACATCTCGGCAATCTGTGGCCTGGTGGCTTCCAGGTATTCATAATCCAGTTTCATGCCCAATGGTTCCAGGCTGTTGCCAATAGTATCATAGATAGGCTTAACCTGATCAAATGGTGGCGTTACGGTTTCCTGGGGTGTAGCACCGTAGTTGTTTTTCAAGGTCTTATCTGCCCCGTTCTCCAAAAGCATTGTGACTATCTCCGGCTTACAGAAGAAAGCGGCGATATGTAGCGGAGTGGATCCGTCGTTGTTGACAGCACTCAACTCCGCCCCTCCCTCAATTAGAGCCCGGGCCACATCTGTTTTACCAAAGGTTATAGCTATAATCAGTGGAGTGGAGCCATACTGGTCTTTCCTATCCAGGTCGGTCCCCGTTTCGATATGTAGCCGGATCTCCTTTAACGCCCCCAGATAGGCCGCAGTATGAATATCCAGGCTGGGTGTACCAGCGCTCTGGACTTCAGTAACCGGTTGGTCCTTTGTAGTTTCAGGGCCGGTTGCTGCGGGGGACTTATCCTCTTTGCATGATGTGCCCAGTATTGATACCGCAGTCATCATGGCGATTGAAATCTTTGCTAATGTTTTCATGATTAAATTGATTAAATTTCTGACTTTATTTTATGCTGTAAAGTTGCACGAAGGGATTCCACCGGGCGTATCAAAAAACATCTGAATCTTGTCAAATTTGAAGAACCGGTAGTAATTATGTAGAATGGGTATCAATTATGACGCAAGCGACTAATCCTTACCCTTTAATATTCTGTCCTTTGGCCAGACGTTACCATATGCTGAGGCCATGAAGAACGATCTGCTGAACAAGATCTCCAAGACCATTGAAGAAAACCTGTCCAATGAGAAGTTTGGCGTTTCGGAACTTGCTCAGGAACTGGGCATGAGCCGATCCAACCTTTTGCGGAAGGTAAAACAACACTCCAGTTTGTCCGTCAGTCAGCTGATTCGGGAAACCCGTTTGCAACATGCCATGCAATTGCTGCGACAGACCTCCATGACGGTTTCAGAAGTATCCTACCGGGTAGGATTTAGTAGCGTCTCTTACTTTATAAAATGTTTTGGTGACCACTATGGTTACCCACCAGGTGAAGTGGGCAAACAAACTTTAGAAGAATCGGTTCAAGACCAATCCGAACCCAACATACTATCCCACCGGCTGGTGGCTATTATGTTTACCGACATTGAGGGGTATACCGCTTTAATGCAAAAAGATGAAAGCAACGCTATTACCCTGAGAAACCGGCATCGTGAAGTGTTTGACACGTTTACCAAAAAGTACAGCGGCAGAATCCTTCAGTATTATGGGGATGGGACATTGAGCACTTTTGACAGCGCCATTGACGCGGTGCGGTGTGCCATTCAAATGCAGCTTGCCTTTCAACAGGAACCCCAAATTCCCGTTAGGATCGGGATCCATAGCGGCGATATTATTTTTTCCGAGGAAGACATTATAGGTGATGGGGTAAACGTTGCCTCCAGGGTAGAATCCCTGGCTACCGCCGGCAGTGTATTTATTTCGGGTAAAGTATACGACGAAGTAAAAAATCAACCGGATATCCAGGTTACTCCCATGGGCAAATTCGAGCTCAAGAATGTTGACCTTCCGGTGGATGTTTATGCCATTTCCAACCCCGGCCTGGCCATACCGGCCAGTGATGAGCTCCAGGGAAAAGCAAGGTCTTTTTCTGATAAAACCGTCTCCAATAAGCCAGGGCTGGGCAGCAATTCCGGAATCCGGATAGCTGTGGCGGCAGCGGTGGTAATTTTGGCGGTACTGTTATTTTACAACCTGAATAAACCCGGGGCAGTTGATGAATCAAATGAAATTGGCCAATTCCCCAATGAAGAAATCGTTAAGAAATCCATCGCGGTCTTACCTTTCCGAAATGACAGCAACGACTCCTCCAACATATACATCATCAATGGCCTGATGGAATCCATCCTGAATAACTTACAGAAAATCGAAGACCTGAGGGTGATCAGCAGGACCTCGGTGGAGAAATATCGTCATGAGGCCAAAACCATTCCGGAAATTTCAAAGGAGTTGAATGCGAGATATTTTGTAGAAGGCAGTGGGCAAAAGATTGGAGATCAAATTCTACTGAATGTGCAATTGATTGAGGCTCCGGGTGATCAACACCTTTGGGGAGAGCAGTATTCCCGCAATACGCAGGACATATTCCAGTTGCAGATGGATGTGGCCAAGAGTATCGCTGCGGAAATAGAAGTAATAGTGACCCCTGAAGAACAGGAGAGAATCGAAAAGGTACCAACCGATAATTTGGAGGCTTACGACTATTTCCTGAAAGGTCTTGAGCAATTCTATTCTAACAGCAGGGAAGGCTTGCTGGCAGCTATTGACAACTTCGAAAAAGCCATTGAACTCGACCCCGAATTTGCTCGGGCCTATGCAGATATTGCCATTTCCTACTACTACCTGGATGTTTTTCAGGCAGAAAAACAGCACAAGGAACAAATCAATACCTACGCTGATAAAGCGTTGTTTTACGATGCTCAGCTACCACAAGGTATGGTGGCTAAGGCCCTCTTCTATATGAATAGCGGAGAATATGAATTGGCCCTGCCCCATTTGGAAAAAGCGCTGGAATACAACCCCAATTCAGCGATGGTAATCCATCTGCTCTCCGATTTTTATTCCCTTTACAGCCCTGATACCAGGAAGTACCTGGAATATGCCATCAAAGGTACTCAATTGGAAATAGCTGCGGATGACTCCACTACCGCCAGCATCAATTATCTCCACTTGAGCAATGCACTGATCCAATCGGGCTTCGTGGAAGAGGCCCATAAATACATCAGTTTGTCGCTGGACTATAACCCCAACAACGTATTTTCCAGACAATTAAATGCCTATATAACCCTCGCCCAGAACCAGGACATGCAACAAGCCAAAGATCTGCTTATCCACACTTTAAGTATTGACTCCACCCGGCTGGATGTGGTCCAGGAAATTGCCAGAATGTGTTTTTTTATGCGTGATTACCAGGAAGCCCTTGATTATTATACCTGGTATTTAGACATTAAAGAATCGTTAAATCTGGGCATATTCCCGGCTGAGGATCTTAAAATTGCCTTTACCTTTTCCAGGTTTGGTATGGAAGAGAAAGCCTCAAAATACCTGGAAAACTACCGGCAGTATGTGGAGAATGACAAGTCTTTATATCAGCACCTCTTACTGGCTGGTTACTACTGTTATCTGGAAAACACTACTAAAGCCATTGAACACCTAAGACTATTCAGCCAGGAAGATGACTATTTTTACTGGATCGTGCTGTTCCTGGAAGCTGACCCCACTTTGGATGCCATTAAAGATCATCCTGAGTTCGGTAAAATCATGGCTGAAATCAAGAAGAAGTTCTGGAAACGTCATGAAAGCCTCAAAGAGTCGCTGGAACAAGAGGGGTTACTATAACCAGGAAATATATAGACAATTACCAGACCACTATTGATAAGACCAACCGCTCAGGTCTATAAGCCATGAATAACATCTAATGGTCAAGTTCCAGGCTGGCATCCAGGTCTGTCTTTTCATCTTTCAGGTAATAGTTGAACCAACGCAAGGCCCGCAGGTTATAATCGAACCTGGCAGTGGCTTTGCGGTTTCCATGTCCCTCACCGGGATAGAACACCAGCCGTACCGGAGTATCCGTTCTGGTTTTAATATGCCGGTACAGTTCCATTGACTGGCTGGGATGCACCCTGGTGTCGTTTTTCCCATGCATAATTAACAAAGGGGTTTTTGCCTGGTCCGCATAGTAAATAGGGCTTCTTTGCAGCCAAAACTCATAGTCATCCCATACCCTGGAGCGGGCATGAACGTTGTACATTTCTTCAGGGATATCGCTGGTCCCCCATTTTGAAATATGATCGCTAATTCCCACAAACATTACTCCGGCGGCAAACCTGTCACTGTATCGGGTCGACAGCCAACCGGTGGCATACCCTCCATAGGAACCTCCGGTGACACCAACACGGTCTTTGTCTACCAATCCGCTTTCCACCAGGTAGTCCACACCATCCACGATATCATCGAATTCCTTGCCTCCCTGGTCACCCTGACTGGACAGGGTATACTCCAACCCCCTGCCGGTACTGCCTCGATAATTGGGGTAAAACACGGCATAGCCGTTGGCTGCACCTACATGCCCGAATGTGGAATAGCCGGTTAACCAGCTGTTGTCAAAGTGGGATTCCGGCCCGCCGTGAACTACTGTTATCAGGGGCAGTTTTACTCCGGCCGGTACCTGTTTGGGGACGATCAGGACCCCTTCAATCAGTAACCCGTCTCGAGCGTTGTATCGCACCACCCTCTGATCGCCAAAAGACCGCTCTGACAACCAGGGATTGCTGTCGGTCAGCCGCCTGGTATCACCTTTGGTAGTCAGAAACAGTTCCGGCGGATGGTTGAAGTTTGACGCTGTGGATACAACAGTGTTCCCTGCCGTTTTAAAATCAGTCCAAACCGCCGTATTCTCACCGGAAACCACGAACTCTTTGGTTTTTAAATTCTTTGGGTCAAGGGTCAGGAGTTTACTCTGGGTGCCCACACTGGCCAGCAGCTGGATGCTGTTCTTTTCAGTCCATTGCACCGCTTCAAACATGCCCTCAAACCCCTGTAAAACAGGCCTGGGAGTACCCCCGTTTCCCGGCACAATAAACAATCGACCAGCAATGGGGTCATTAATATTGGCTCCGGCTATCATGGCAATTTCTGTGCCGTCCGGGTTCCAGCAAAATGCACCGAGCTTGGCCTGGTGACTTATCTTACCTGTTTCCACCAGAGATCCGGCGTCGACTATAGCTATTTGCTGTTTGACATAGAAGTCATCTACCAACGGGGTTGGCGATGAGGACACCGCGATTTTGGAATCATCGGGGCTCCATACAAAGGAATAAACAGAGCCTTCCAATGGAACTAACGTTACCTCATCTGTAGCCATATCATAAAGATAGAGCCGGGTAAATGACAGATTTTCTTCATATATCTCGGGTTCGTAAGGGGCCGCGGATTTTGGTTGCTCTTCTTTTGAGGTAAAGAGCAACTTATCTCCCTGATTAGACCATTCATAGGCTATTATAGGTTGGTCAAAACGCACTACTTCCGTAACTGCACCTCCGGATAAAGGAACTTCATAAATCAACCGTCCTTCTTTGTTCTCACCCGAAGCCAGGAAAGTAACACTTTGGCTGTTTGGTCTGAAAGCACCCGAACTGACCGATCTGTCAGTAACCAGTGCCACTATCTCACCACCATTTTCCACATTGATCCCGTAAAGATGGGTGTCCGGTGATTCATTCTCCACCAGAGGGTCTTTGGGGACCTGCAGACCGTACACGATCTGCGAAGCATCTTCTGAAACATCGAACCAGGTAATATATTTAATATTGGCCACATCCACCGGGGTCAGGTTCTGGCTCTGGGCAGTTATCCAATGACCAAATGGCAGACAAAGCAACAAGTATAGCATTTTGGGATTCATGGGGATCGGGATTTTAAACAAATTTAACTATTACCATATAGTTAAAAATATAGAAATCAGCTATTAAATAGTGGCTCCCGGGCCAAAATTTGAATCCTTGAAATTTCTTTGTTATTTGGTTAGGTGTTTTAACTAAAACAAATCCCCATGCCTTACTATGTTCTTAGTATTATGGTGCTTATCCAGGCATATTTCTGGCCTCCAACTCCTGAAAACTACCAAAATGAATCAAAAATCAACAACACCGGGCATTATCTTTATGTGGCTACCCCCGGTATCAGAAATTACCTGGGCTATGGTGGTCATGGCCTGTTGGTTTTTGATATAGACAACCAACATCAGTTTGTCAAGCGCATTCCCACTCAGGGATTTAAGACAGACGGGTCTCCCTCCAACGTAAAGGGGGTTGCGGTAAGCAAGCAGCTCAATAGTATTTTCATATCTACCCTGGAGGGGCTGCAACGAATTGATCTTGAAACAGAGAAAGTAGTCTGGGAAAAGCAGTATCAGGGTGGCTGCGACCGCATGTCCATCTCCCCTGATGGTATGACCATGTATTTACCCTCATTGGAGAAGGATTTCTGGAATGTGGTCGATTGCAAAACCGGTGATGTCATTTCCACCATCAAAGTGCATTCCAGGGCCCATAATACCATTTACGGTCCTTCCGGTGATCAGGCCTATATGGCAGACATCGGATCTCCATTACTGTATGTGGCAGACACCAAAACACATACGATCAAAAAGACCATAGGTCCTTTTGGTGCGGGCATCAGGCCGTTTACCATTACCAGTGATGAATCAAGAGTGTTTGTTACGGTAAATGAGCTGCTGGGATTTGAAGTAGGTGACCTGAATACCGGTGAAAAGCTCGCCAGTATCACCGTGCTGGGGTGGGACAAAGGTCCGGTCAGGCGGCATGGCAATCCCAGTCATGGAATCGGCCTAACTCCGGATGAACAAGAAGTCTGGGTATGTGATGGTCACAATATGCGGCTGCATATTTTTGAGGCAAACCCTCCCTACCAGCAGCTCACTACCATAGCCCTGGACGATATGCCGGGCTGGGTCACTTTTTCCATGGACGGGCAGTATGCCTATCCCTCCAGTGGTGAGGTGATTCGTACCAAGACCCGGGAGGTGATAACCATGTTGAAGGATAATAACTACAATACCGTCTCCAGTGAAAAAATGGTTGAAATCTTTATGAAGGACGGTAAGGTGGTTGATGCAGGTGATCAGTTCGGACTGGGTAGATTGACCTCCCCCGTGGAGTAAAACAGACTGTAGCCCTGAAACCAGTTAACCTGATTGGATAGTATACAAGTTGACGGCCCCTTGTTTGCCGCGAAGTTCCATGGCCCCCAATGCTCTGGTCCGGTAGGCGGCGGGTAAAAGTTTTATTTTGTCCAGCAGATAGCTCGACAATAGAAGATCGACGCCCAGTTCGTTGCATTTTTCCTGAATGCGGGAGGTGGTATTTAGGACGTCTCCGGAATAGGCAATTTCTCTTTTTACTACCCCGATTTCCCCTACCATGGCATATCCCGCATGCATTCCTGCCTTGAATACTGGAATTATCCCGTCATAAACCTCCTGGTAATAGGAAGATCTGTCCGTCAGAATTTGTGCAATGTTAAAGTAGCAGGTAATACAATGGGCAGATACCGGGTCCTTGCCGATCTTCCAACTCACCACCATCTCATCACCTACATACTGATAAACTTCGCCACCGGCCTTCAGAATGCCCGGGGTAATATCCCTGAAAAGTTCTTTTAAAAAGTCAAAATACCTTCGCTCACCTAACTTTTCCGCGATATGCGTGCTGGAACGCAAATCCAGGAACATAAAAATGCGCTGCTCCCGTTTTGGTTTAAAATATTTACCCAGCAAAAAGGAAACAAAAATCCCGGGACCGTATTTATCATTCACTTGTAATGCGATCAAAGTGGCCAGCACCACAAATAGCCAAAATACAAAGCTGGCAATCTGGCTGAAATTGAATACATGCTCGGCAAATGTTCCAAGTACCTGCTCATGCCAAAGAGGCAGATCCAGTTGCAAGCTGTGATAGAACAGGCCACCGATCGTCGCCACCATGGCATAAATAACGGAATAGGTGCAGAATATGAATACCAGCGACCAGCCATAGGACATACTTCTCAGCCATTTCTCCCAGAAAATTACCATGGTACTGCCACCAAAGATACCGGCTGCCATTCCGGTAATAATGCTCCCTGTCATAATCTCTATGGGATCAACTCCCGAAAGATCCAATCCAAATTGGACCGCAGCTGCAACTGTTAACAAAAACTGCAACACTGAAATAAAAATCCAGAACAGGGTAATCCAAGCTACCTTCTCAAGTTTGTCCCTGACACTGTTAAAATTGGCACTGGCTCTCATACCGGGTAAGTTTATACTAAAATTCTTTTAAACAGTCAGAATGGTTAATATTGAAGTTTTCAAATGGTTTGCTCAATGCTGCGTTCCCAAACAATCCATATCTTAATTATAGTAATGCTTTCTGGTTGCTACAAATTTGAGCAGCCAATAGATATAGCGCCAGTAGCCGTTATCCCGCAACCTCAGTCGGTACAGATCGACAGCGGTTATTTTGTCATACATCCCCAAACCGTAATCGGGATTGAGAATCCGGAGATGGAATCAGCGGTCAGGGTTTTTGTGGAACAGTTCCGTTCTTTTGCTGGCTGGGCCCCTGAGATTAAGCCGGATGCCCGGTCCTCTAACATTAAGCTCACCCACTCATCCCATTCACCTGAAGAAGGATACATTTTGAAGGTCAGTAAAGAAGGGATTGAACTTTCAGCAAGTTCGGAAGCCGGGTTTTTCTATGGGTTCCAGACAATCTTACAATTATTGCCCCCTTCCTTTGTATCAGGTTCAGCAAAACAGACAGGACAATGGGCGATACCAGCGATAACTATTGAAGATTCACCGGCTTTTGGCTGGCGAGGGTTTATGTTGGATGTCTCGCGCCATTTCTTCTCCAAGGAACAGGTTAAACAGGTGCTGGACATGATGGCCGGTTTGAAAATGAATCGTTTTCACTGGCACCTTACCGACGATCAGGGATGGAGACTCGAGATTAAGAGTTATCCAAGGCTAACGGAAGTGGGCGCCTGGAGAGTAGACTATACCAACTACGATGAATCCATTTCCGATTGGTGGGGCCGTCCCGCGCAACAAGCGGGAGAAGAAGCCACCTATGGCGGCTTTTACACCCAGGAAG
>JAUIKU010000359.1 GCA_030430675.1 Bacteroidia bacterium
GCCGGTCTATACCCTGCTTATCGCACTGGTGGTTCCCAATGAGAAACTTTGGGGATGGGTCAACCTGCAGGGAGGGGCCTTGTTGATCATGTACCTGTTGGGGTTTGTGGCAGTGCTGGGTATTTCCCTGGTATTAAAATTCCTGATTAAATCGGACAGGCAAAGCTTTCTGGTAATGGAAATGCCCACCTACAAGATACCTCGTTTACAAAATGTGTGGCTGCTACTTTTTGAAAAAACCAAATTGTTCGTATGGGAAGCCGGTAAGATCATACTGGCCATTTCCATAATACTTTGGGTACTGGCCTCTTATGGTCCACCGGGCCGCATGGAACAGGCCCTGGCCCAGGCAAACGCGGTTACAGAGGAGGAAGCAGTGGCTATTCGCTTGGAAAATTCATACATTGGTATATTGGGAAAGGCAATTGAGCCAACCATCAAACCGCTGGGATATGACTGGCAAATAGGGATTGCTTTGATCACTTCTTTTGCCGCCAGGGAAGTTTTTGTCAGTACCATGGCCACCATCTACAGTGTAGGGGAAGATTTTGAAGAAGGGGAGACCCTGATAGGACGGATGCGGAATGAAATAAATCCCTCCACCGGAAAAGAGGTATATACCTTGGCCAGCGGGTTTTCGCTGATGGTGTTTTATGCATTTGCCATGCAGTGTATGAGTACACTGGCGGTGGTCAGAAGGGAGACCAAGAGTTGGCTTTGGCCTCTGATCCAGTTTATTTATATGACACTACTGGCATACGGAGCGGCGTTAATTACGTATAACCTATTAAAATGACACAATTACTGATCGTATCTTTTCTTTTTGCGGTGGCGGTGATTTACCTGTTCAGAAAGCTCAAGAAGGAATTCTCCACTAACAATTCCAGCAAAAGTTCCTGCCAGGGTTGCGGATGTTCGCAGGGCGTTACTAATAATTGATATATTAGGCCTGGAGTAGTGAAATCTGTTATTATAGATGAAAATCCAGATATACACCGAATTGGTGAAATCCCTGATATATGCAATACTTATTCTGGCCACAGGATGTAAGGCTCCGGATCAATCTGCAGATATTATTCTGATCAATGGAAATATTATCACCGTAGATAATCAATTTTCAATACAGGAAGCAATTGCCGTTCAGTACGGGAAAATTCAGGCGGTCGGTGATAATAAAAAAATTTCAAAATTGGCCGGTAAGCGTACCAGGATCATTGATCTCAAAGGAAAAACAGTGATACCAGGTATTAACGAAGGACACGTCCATCCTGTGGGAGCTTCACAAAGTGAGTTTCACGATTCTCTTCCGGACCTGCGTTCAATCAATGAAACGCTCCATTGGGTTCACCAGCAAACATTGACCAGGAAAAAGGACGACTGGATCATCCATCCCAAATTTTTCGCCACCAGGATGACAGAAATGCGCCAGGCCACGAAACATGAGCTGGATTCTGTATCGCCTGATCATCCGGTATTCCTAAACGGAAGTTATGGAGGAATGATCAACTCAAAAGCCATGGAGCTTTCCGGAATTGGCCTCGATACCGAGCATCAAGGTTTTCTCAGAGACTCAATCAGCGGTGAATTAACAGGATTTATACAGCGATCAGCATTTAGCTTGCTTTCCATACCTGAAATTGGTATGCCAGATGAATCTCAGAAACTTAAATTGCTGGAGGAGATGCTCAGGTCATACAATAAAGTGGGAATCACTTCTATTTGTGTGGGAGGGGGCAACGCTTCGGATATGGAGCTATTCAGGAGATTGCGTGAAAACCAGGCTTTGACAGTACGTGTTTTCTACAATTTATACTTCCCATTCGACGCGCAGGCCCCCTTAGATAAAATGAGGTCGGTCCTAAGTGAACTGCAGTATGCTACCGGTGATGGCGACGAATGGTTGAAAGTGGGTGCACTGAAGGCCCGGGTGGATGGTGGTGTACTTACCGGTACAGCATATTTACGCGAGCCCTGGGGTGAAAATGCCCGTGACATATACGGGATAACCGATCTAAATTATAGAGGTGTTTTGAACCTGGGTAAAGAAGACTTACGGCGTTTAATCACAGTTGCTATGGAATTCGGATGGAAATTTACCGCCCATGTCACCGGAGGTGGAGGTGTGGACACCCTGTTGGCGGCTTTGGAAGCGGTCAATGCCAAGGACCCTATCGGCAATAAAAGATTTTCAATTATACATGGTAATTTTTACACGGGTGAAGCCATCAGTAAAATGGCCGAAATGGGTGTTTATGCCGATATGCAGCCAGCCTGGTTTTACAAAGATGCTGATCTGTTATTCAAGGTGCTGGGTGAGAAAACCATACGTACTTTTCACCCCTATAAGTCATTGACAAACGCCGGAGTTATGGTCAACGGCGGTTCTGATCATATGGTAAAATTTGATCCGTACACTTCGGTAAACCCCTATCAACCTTTCGTTGCCATGTGGTCTGTTGTTACCAGGAAAACCCAGAATGAGACGGTTTATGTGCCAGAAGAGGCCATCACCAGGCAAGAAGCATTAAAAATGTTCACCATTAACAATGCATACGCCTCCTTTGAGGAAGATATAAAGGGATCGCTTGAGCCGGGAAAGTTGGCAGACCTGGTAGTGATCTCGGAAGATATGCTAAGTTGTGAGGAAGAT
>JAUIKU010000133.1 GCA_030430675.1 Bacteroidia bacterium
ACCACTGGCCACAATGGGTGTATTCCTGCTTTGGTTTGGTTGGTTCGGTTTCAACGGAGGTTCCGTATTGAGCGCTGACCCGGGAGCCGTTTCCAGAGTATTGGTTACCACCAGTTTGGCAGCCTCTATGGGAGGAATTGGCGGCTACATTACCGGTTGGGTAGTGTTTAAAAGGCTTGATCTCGGTATGGTATTGAATGGCATCCTTGCCGGATTAGTGGGAATAACCGCGGGCGCTGATGTTATCAGCCCGGGTTGGTCACTATTGGTAGGACTTATTGCAGGTGTATTAGTAGTGCTTTCTGCCGTCACTCTTGATAAATACAAATTGGACGATGTTGTGGGAGCTGTTTCAGTTCACTTGACCTGCGGAATTTGGGGCACATTGGCTGTAGGAATATTCAGCCCTGAATTTTCTGTAATAACCCAGTTGATTGGAATTCTGGCCATAGGAGCCGTGTCATTTCTGTCGGCGGTTATCATCTTCAAAGTACTGGATGTTGTAATCGGAATTAGAGTAACCGAACAACACGAGACCGAAGGTCTTGACAGTCATGAGCATGGTATTCGAGGTTACACCATCATTCTGGAATAGCTATATAAAAATACCAGGTAAGCTGGCGCTTACCTGGTATATACTAGCTTATTAAACTATCCTATTTAATTAAACTATTATCAATAATAATATGAAGAAGACGATTTTACTATCGACAATGATGTTAATTCTCGCATCATATACAGTATTTGCACAAGACGATGAGAACCCATTGGTGATCTCAGGTAGTGTTGACACCTATTACAAATATGACTTCTCAGGAGAGAATAACAGTTTGACCAGTTTCGCTGACGATCAGAACTCGTTCTCTTTGGGTATGGCTAACATAATACTATCTAAAGAAGTGGGTAAGGCTTCGTTTGTGGCCGACCTGGCATTTGGTCCCAGAGCGGATCAAAGTGCACCCGGTCCAATCCAAAACCTTTATGTATCATATGCTTTGTCTGATGTGGTTTCAGTAACCGGTGGGTTTATGGGAACATTCGTAGGATATGAAGTAATATCTCCTACGGGAAACTTCAACTATTCCACCTCTTACCTATTCAGCAACGGACCTTTTCAAAATGGTGGGTTAAAAGTGGACTTCGCATTTTCGGATAAGTTCGGTCTGATGGTTGGGTTGTTCAATGAATTCGACTCTTACAGCAATACCAGCGGAGGATTTGATTTCGGTACCCAGATATACGTTTCTCCTGTTGACGGGTGGGATGCCTATATTAATTTCGTTACCAGTAACGACTCCGGTACAGAAATCGATCTCACCACTACTTACCAGATTAGTGATGCCTTCATGCTGGGCCTGAATGCTGCCCAGAGAACCATGGGTGAATTTTTTGACGAAGATGAGGGTGACGGTTCCAATTTCACGGGTATTGCATTATATGCCAATTACGCATTTTCTGACAGTTTTGCTTTAGGTGTAAGGGGTGAAACATTCGAAGACAAAGATGGCGGTGTACTTTCCGATGTTTCCAGCAGGGTAAATTCTTTTACTGTATCTGCCAATATCGGTTCCGGACCACTTAAGCTGATACCTGAAATTCGTTTCGACGCAGCTGATGAAGATCTGTTTGTGGATGGTGAAGGAGATCCTACCGACTCTTTTGCCCAGTTCCTGGTGGCTGCGGTATTTTCATTCTAACATATAACCGGGAGTCCGGTGCACCGGACTCCCTTACTACCTACTTAATTTACTACCATGAAAAATTTAACATTATCCCTGATACTTTTGACAATCAATCTCGCCATGATGGGTCAGTCGGTATTGCCTGTTGATGAAACAGGTTTTATCACTTTCACGGAGGTGGTACCGGTTAAAGGTGCTTCAGAAGAAGTACTGTTTAATAACGCCCTTTCCTACCTGCAATCTTTGGTTGATGATCACAAGAAACTTAAAAAGGGGCCTTACGTGAACGAAGACAGTACCGAAGTTTACCTGCCATTGGCGTTCACTGTCTACCATGATTTTCCCGTTCATTCGCCCCACGGCCTGATCAAATATCAGTTGACCGTTTCCGTAAAAGACGGGCGTTATCGCTACCTGGCCACTGGTTTTACCTTCCACTACCTGGAGAGGAACCGCTATGGCAGGTTCGTAGAAGTGAAAGGCAAATCCAAACCTCTGGAAAATCCGGTTTTTAAAGGAAATCAGAAGCTTTGGGAACAACATAAACAACAAACAGCTGACAAGCTGGCCCAGGTAACAGAGATGTTAAAGGCCAATATGTTAATGGTTCCTGAGGAACCAAAAGAAGAAATCGTTAAAGTGAAAGTTAATGATGATTGGTAGTAAAGCGATTGGAACCTATTTACATATTTCCTTAGGTAGTGGAAAATTCCATTGGTAAATAGAAAACCACGCCTGTTGGGCGTGGTTTTCCAATCGTTTGATCACAATCTACTAATTTGTGTTTTTTGTGTTCAAGATTACTAACAATAATTAACCATTAACCTGCATAAAAGTAATCAATTCCGTTTCTGAAAAAAAGCGGATGGGGCAGTATTGTCTAAAAAATGCAAATACTTGAATTTTAAGAAATAAAATTTGGAATTTCATAAAATATACCCAATTCAAACTGGCATTTTTATAATTTTGCCAAATTGGATTTGGCAAAATTATTGCTTATCTGACAGCAAATAATGCTTAAGGTCGTGGAAGGAAGAAGACAGGGGAATGGCCTTCTTCTCTTTTTCAAATGCCTCGGCCAATCGATCCGGTACCTCAATCTCTACGGGAATAAGTGGTTGCATGACTTCGATAAACTTTGCGGGGTGTGCGGTTCCCAAAAAGACCCCTACCACATCCGGATCAAGTTTTAAGTACTCTTGTAGCCCCAGGTATGCCACTGCTCCATGTGGATCCAGCATATAACCCGATCTCTGCCACACCTCAGATATAACGCTGCTGGTCTGATCATCGCTAAAAGTAAATCCGGTCAAAACCCGGGACAGTTGCTGGTGGTCTCCCTGGAACAGATCTATAATCCTTTGAAAATTACTGGGGTTTCCCACATCCATTGCATTACTAATGGTGCGAATGGATGGTTTTGACTGATATTGCCCTGAAATCAAGTAGTCATAGAACACCCTGTTATCATTGTTTGATGCAATAAAACGACTAATCGGAAGGCCCATGGATTTGGCTAGCAATCCTCCCATCAGGTTACCAAAATTTCCACTGGGAACAGAACACACCAATGGTTTCTGTAAATGCTTCAATCGGGCATAAGCTTCAAAATAATAGAAGCTCTGGGGAATTAACCTGGCCACATTAATGGAATTGGCGGAAGTGAGGTTTCGTTTCCTCTTGAGATCAGGGTCGAGAAATGCAGACTTTACCAGTTGCTGACAATCATCGAAAGTACCCGCTATTTCCAAGGCGGTAACGTTACCACCAATAGTGGTCAATTGTTTTTCCTGAATTTCACTTACTTTACCGGAAGGATACAGGATTACTACGTCAATCCCAGGTACTTGATAAAACCCCTGGGCTACCGCACTTCCGGTATCGCCGGAGGTAGCTACCAATATGCAGGGAGTTGCCTCACCCTCCTGCAGCAGATAGGCAATTAACCGGGCCATGAACCGGGCCCCGAAATCCTTGAATGCCAGAGTCGGACCGTGGAATAATTCCAGGCAGTAGATGTTATCGGTTACCGGTATTATGGGTACCTGGAAGGTAAAGGCATCTTCAATAATTTGCTTTAGATCCTGTTCCGGTATGGCATCCCCCAGTAAGTTTTCACCAACTGCCAGCGCAATTTCTGTGAAGGTCAATGTGTCGATGGCATCGAAAAAGGCATCCGGCAGCACTGGGATATGATCCGGCATGAACAAACCGTTATCTTCCGGAAGTCCCTGCAGTACTGCCTGTTTAAGATCGTATTTTAGCGTTGGATTGTTGGTACTATAAAACTTCATCTCAGGAAATTACCAAAGGGCCTTGTTGATTTACCGGCGAAACAAACACATCGGACAAGATATCGAGCTCCCGGAAGCAGGCTTCCATCGCTTCTGCCACCTGATGGGCGGTTTCCACACTGGAACTTAGCGAAAATATGCTGGGCCCGGACCCGGAAATTCCGCAACCCAGTGCCCCGGCTGCTAAGGCAGAGGCTTTCACCTGATCGAACCCAGGTATTAACATCGACCTGACAGGCTCCACAATAACATCTTCCATTGACCGGGAAATCAACTGGTAATCTTCGGTAAACAGTCCGGTAATCAGACCGCCAATATTTCCCCATTGCCGAATGGCATCTTTCAAAAGCAGGTTTCTCTTCAGAATACTACGGGCGTCTTTGGTGGCTATTTCAATCTGCGGGTGCACTATGGTGGCAAACAAGTTTTTGGGGGTATGGATCTTTACCACGTCCAGGGGGTTGTAACTTCTTATCAGAACAAATCCTCCCAGCAGGGCCGGTGCCACATTATCGGCGTGAGGTTCGCCGCATGCCAGTAATTCGCCTTGCATAGCAAACGGAAGCAGTTCTGAGACCTCCAGTGGCCGATCCAGCAATTCATTAATACCGTATACACCAGCTACCGCACTGGCAGCGCTGGATCCTAAGCCACTTCCCAGCGGCATTTTTTTCTCCAGGTAGATATCGACCCCCACATCAACTTGCAGGTGATCCAGGTAAGCCTTAATGGCAACGGTTACCGTATTTTTGTCTACGTCCCGTGGCAATACCCCGTCATCTCCCTTAATATCTTTAATACATAGACCTTTGGCATCTGTCAATTGCATAATGACTTCGTCACCGGGCTCATGCACGGCAAATCCCAGGACATCAAATCCACAGGTGACATTAGCTACGGTAGCAGGTGCAAATACTTTTACGCTTTTCATCCCACCAAAAAATCACTAACCTCAATCAAATCTGCGAAAACTCCGGCTGCCGTAACCTCGGCCCCCGCTCCGGGACCTCTTATCAGCAATGGCTTTTCCCGATAGCGATCGGAAGTAATAGCGATGATATTATCACTGCCGGAAAGGGAATAAAAAAGGTGCTCCGGTCCTACCGGTACCAGGTTTATTTTGGCTTTACCCTCATCAAGCCGGGCAATGTAACGCAAAACTTTTCCCGCTTCGCTGGCATTATTAATTTTGGTTGCCATAATCGGATCTTGTTCCGCCAGGACTTCAAAAAATGCCTCCACTGAATCTGCTTCGAAACACTCAGGGGCCAACAGGGGCTCAATCTCCACATCGTGTAACTCCAGCGATAATCCCACTTCACGGGCAAGAATCAGGATCTTTCTAGCCACATCCATCCCATTGAGGTCATCCCGGGGGTCTGGCTCGGTATAGCCCTTTTCCTGTGCTTCGCGCACAATTTCACTGAATTTTTTAGAACCGTCGAAGCTGTTGAATATATAACTTATGGTACCGGATAAAACTCCTTCAACATGGGTAATTCTATCACCACTCAACACCAGTTCCGTGAGGGTCTTAATCACCGGAAGCCCCGCTCCCACGTTGGTCTCATAGAGAAACTTGACCTGCCTGGCAAATGCTGTTTTCTGTAAAGCATCATACTGCTGCATGGTTTGGGAGTTTGCCACCTTATTGGGAGTGACAATGGATATCGCGGACTGCAGTACCTTGGGGTAGAGCTCCGGAAGTGCAGCGCCGGCAGTGTTATCTACAAACACACTGTTTGGGAGATTCAACTCCTTCATCTTTGCCACAAAAGTGAGCAGATCCGTAGGCTCACCTTTGTCATTAAGGCTTTCTTTCCAGTTATTGATAGGGATCCCGTCCACGTCTATCAGCATTTTGGTGGTGTTGGCCACCCCAATCAGCCTTATCTCCAGCAATCGCTGACTATAAAAGAAATCGAATTGCTTGGCAATTTGCTGTAACAGGGTTTTTCCAATCAGGCCTGTGCCCACCATAAATAAATTGAGTAGTCGCCTGTTTGATAGAAAAAATGCCCCATGAAGTACTTTTAGCGCCTTCTGAAGATTATGCTGATCGATCACCACGGATACATTTAACTCCGAGGATCCCTGAGCTATGGCCACCACATTTATTCCGTTTTTACCCAGGGCACCGAATAATTTATCCGCTATGCCAGGGGTTTTGCGCATGTTCTCTCCGATGATAGCCACAATGGAATGATGGTCCTCGATTAAAATTGGATCCAACATGCCGGCATCCAGTTCGTAGCTAAATTCTTTTTGTATTATGGCTTTGGCAGTTTCCGATTGCCCGGGGTCTATTGCAAAGCAAATGGAGTGTTCCGAACTGGCCTGAGTAATAAGAATAATATTCACCCCTACACTTCCCAGGGCCCCAAATAAGCGACTGGCAATACCGGGAACTCCCACCATACCACTGCCCTGAACGTTAATCAAGGCTACGTCTTTGATAGAACTAATACCCTTGATAGGCATATCCGGAGCCTGCGCTTCCTTGCTGATGGTGGTGCCGGGGAATTCAGTATTAAAAGTGTTTCTGATTCGTAATGGTATATTCCTGGCAAAAGCCGGCTGCAAAGTAGGAGGGTAAATAACCTTAGCGCCGAAATGGGTTAATTCCATGGCTTCTATATAGGACAGCGCCGGCAGAGAAAATGCCCGGGAAACAATGTTGGGATCTGCAGTCATTACCCCATCCACATCGGTCCAGATTTCGATTTCATCGGCCTGCAGGGCAGCGGCCAGAATGGCTGCAGTGTAGTCAGAGCCACCTCGTCCCAGGGTAGTAGTTTGGCCTGCATCGTTAGATGCGATGAATCCGGTAACCACTGGTATTCCAGTTAAATCCGATAAGCTCTCTGCCACTTGCTTATTGGTGGTCTCAAAATTAACAGCTGCCGAACCAAATTGATCATCTGTTTTGATCAGGGTTCTGCTATCCACCCAATCCGAAGCAATACCCAGCTCTCTTATGTAGTTGTGAATGGTATAAGCCGACAACCTTTCTCCGAAACTCAAAATAAGGTCTTTACTGCGCGGAGAAAGTTCTTTAAGCAGTGCAACACCGTGCAGGATCTCCTCCAGTTCATTCATCAACCTCTTGATATGTGCCAGGACCTTGCTTTGTGCCTTGATAGGCAACAACTCCTTAACTACCTTAAAATGAGTATTCTGAATTTCCAGTATTCCCTGGTTTACCGCCTCAATATCTCCTGACACAGCTTGCTGTCCAATGTCCAGGAGCAGGTTGGTAATACCCTTCATGGCGGAAACCACTACAATTACCAGTTGCCCTTCACCATGGTAGCGTTGTAAAATTTCACCGACTAATTTGATACTTTCAGTGGATCCAACGGAAGTGCCACCAAACTTTAAGACCTTCATTCCAGCAAATGCAATCTAATAGGTGTAGAATTTATTATGGAAGATAGGATTGACCCATGAGAAATTTATCGCATTCCCGGGCAGCGGCACGGCCTTCATTAATGGCCCACACCACCAGGCTCTGTCCTCTCCTGGCATCGCCCGCAGCAAAAACCTTCTCTACATTGGTGGTAAATTTACCGTAATCGGCATTTATATTGCTTCTTTGATTGGTCTCTACTCCCAACGACTCCAGCAGCATTGACTCCGGCCCTAAGTATCCCATGGCTAACAACACCAGGTCGGCAGAGAGAACTTTCTCGGTACCCGGTATTTCCACAGGAGTAAATCGGCCCTCCTCATTTTTTTCCCATTTTATGGTAACCAGGTGGATTTGCTTCACATTGCCATGCTCATCACCGGTAAATTTTTTGGTCATGCTGCAATACTGTCGGGGATCATCGCCAAATTTGGCCTGGGCTTCCTCCTGGCCATAATCCAGGAAGTACACCTTGGGCCACTCCGGCCAGGGGTTATCATTGGCACGTTCCTGTGGAGGCTTATTAAGTATTTCCAATTGGTTCAGGCTTTCACAACCATGCCTCAGGGATGTAGCCACACAATCGGTGCCGGTATCTCCACCGCCAATAACTATGACGTTCTTGCCCTTGGCACTTATATAGTTTCCATCTTCTAACTTACTGTCCAGCAAACTCTTAGTATTCGAACGCAGGAAATCCATGGCAAAGTGAATTCCTTTGAGATGACGTCCTTCCACCGGTAGATCCCTGGGTTTGGTAGCTCCGGTACACAATACCACCGCATCGTATTCCTTCATCAGGTCGGAGGCTGCCAGATTCTTTCCTACCTCTACACTGGTTTTAAACTCAACTCCCTCCTGCTCCATCAAATTTACTCTTCTCAATACCACCTGGGTTTTATCCAGCTTCATATTGGGAATCCCGTACATCAAAAGTCCACCGATGCGATCATCGCGCTCAAAAACGGTAACTGTGTGACCAGCTTTATTCAACTGGTCGGCACAGGATAACCCCGCCGGGCCAGAACCAATAACAGCCACTTTTTTACCGGTTCTCTTGGCAGGAGGTTGTGGTTTTATCCAGCCTTCCTTAAAGCCCCGCTCGATGATGGCATGCTCTATGTTCTTAATCGTTACCGGTGGCTCGTTGATGCCCAGCACACATGATCCCTCGCAAGGTGCCGGACAGACCCTTCCGGTAAATTCGGGGAAGTTGTTGGTCTTGAGCAGCAATTGCAAAGCTTCCTCCCAGCGGCCCTTATAGACCATATCATTCCAGTCCGGGATCAGGTTATTGATGGGGCACCCGGTGGCCATTCCGGAAAGCAAAGTACCGGTATGGCAAAACGGAACACCACAATTCATACATCGCGCTCCCTGATTTTTCAGGTGGCTTTCTTCCATTTCCAAATGGAACTCATTCCAATCCTTAATACGCTCTTTGGGAGATCGATCAACTGGAATCTCTCTTTTATATTCTAAAAAACCGGTAATTTTTCCCATCTAACTCAGCTAGCTTGTTCAAGTTGTTTTTGTTGTTGCAATACCCGCTTGTAGTCCCTGGGCATTACCTTGACAAAATGGCTGCTTACCTGATCCCAATTAGCCAGAATTTCAGCAGCCAGGTCACTTTCGGTATAATCCCGGTGTTTCTTAATCAGGTTCTTTACCAGGTCAAAATCTTCAAATGTAAACGGATCCAGGTCGACCATTTCCTGGTTGCAGAACTTCTCAAATTGGCTATGCGGATCGTAAACATAGGCCGAACCTCCGCTCATTCCCGCAGCGAAGTTACGTCCGGTAGTCCCCAATACCACCACGGTACCCCCGGTCATGTATTCGCAACCGTGATCGCCTACTCCTTCAACTACTGCGGTGACTCCGGAGTTTCTGACACAAAACCGTTCCCCTGCCTGTCCACGGATATAGGCTTCACCGGAGGTAGCCCCATAAAAAGCAACATTACCAATAATCATATGTTCATGTGGCCTGTAACTAGACTCCTTATGAGGATAAATAATAAGCTCAGCCCCGGATAAACCCTTTCCAAAATAGTCGTTGGCTTCCCCTTCCAGTTCAAACCTTACCCCGGGAGCCGCAAAAGCTCCGAAGCTTTGACCGGCAGATCCCTTAAAGCTAAAATGTAAGGTTCCTGCGGGAAGGCCCTTAGCCCCGTATTTCTTGGAAATTTCATTGCTTAACATGGTGCCCACAGCACGATCGGTATTGATGATATCGAAAGATCCCTTGTAGGCAGTTCCGTATTCAAGAGTGCGTTGTGCTGCTTTGAGCAATATCCAATCCAGGATATCATCCATCTCGTGATCCTGCGAAATTTGGCAATACAAACCGGCTTCAGCTCCGGACTCCTCCTGGTAAAGCACCGGACTCAAATCCAGTGTCCTTAATTTAGGATCCGCAATATCTTCACGCATTTCCAGGATATTAACCTGGCCTACCATTTCATCCACAGTTCTGAAACCCAGAGAGGCCATTATCTCTCTCAAATCCTCCGCCAGGAATCTAAAGAAGTTTACTACATGATCGGGGTCTCCGGCGAATTTTTTCCGTAATTCCGGATTTTGGGTCGCGATACCCACCGGACAGGTATTGAGGTGACACTTTCGCATCATAATACAACCTTCAACTACCAGGGCAGCAGTAGCTACTCCCCATTCTTCTGCTCCCAACAGGGCAGCAATTGCCAGGTCTCGACCAGTTCTGATCTGACCATCGGTCTGTAAGACCACACGATTTCTGAGCTTATTTCTTACCAGGGTCTGGTGCGCTTCCGCCACTCCCAGTTCCCAGGGCAGACCAGCATGACGAATGGAACTTATAGGGCTGGCTCCTGTTCCACCGTCGTGTCCTGATACCAGGATCACATCGGCCTTGGCCTTGGCCACCCCAGCCGCAATAGTGCCCACACCGGCTTCCGCCACCAGTTTAACATTTATCCTGGCTTCACGGTTGGCATTTTTGAGATCGAATATCAACTGCTTGAGATCCTCAATACTGTAAATATCATGGTGCGGGGGTGGTGAAATCAGACCTACTCCCGGGGTGCTGTGACGTACCCGTCCAATCCATTCATCCACTTTATGACCAGGTAGCTGCCCTCCTTCACCGGGCTTGGCTCCCTGTGCCATTTTAATTTGAAGCTCATCGGCATTGGTCAGGTAATTACTGGTTACTCCAAAACGACCGGAAGCTACCTGCTTTATAGCAGACCTTTCCCAATCGCCATTTGGCTTTCTTTCAAACCGGATCTCGTCCTCACCACCTTCTCCACTATTGCTTTTGCCTCCAATTCTGTTCATGGCAATAGCCAGGGTAGAGTGGGCCTCATGACTGATTGAGCCGAAAGACATGGCCCCGGTGGCAAACCGCCGGAAAATATTTTCCGCTGGTTCTACTTCTTCCAGTGGCACCGACTCCACCTGCTTAAACTTTAAGAGACTCCTAAGCGTACAGGCGTGCTGCTGCTGATTGTTGATGTACTCAGCGTATTGTTTATACACCTGGTAGTCGTTGGTCTTGGTGGCTTTCTGCAGAAAATGTATACTCTGAGGGTTAAACAGGTGAAATTCACCTTCCTTTTTCCATTGATAAACACCGCCTTCAGGAAGGCCTCTTTCGGTGCGAAAAGGAGAGTTGAATGCCTCGATATGGTTTTCCAGAACATCCTCTGCCAGCTGATCAAAAGTAATTCCCCCAATCCTCGAAATACTATCGGTAAAGCACTTGTTAACTACTTCATCACTCAAGCCTAAAATTTCAAATATCTGAGCCCCCTGATACGACTGGAGGGTTGAGATACCCATTTTTGAAAATATTTTCAGCAGGCCATAGTTTATACCATTAATGTACCGCTCGATGGCCTCGTCCTTGCCCACCGCCAGGTCGCTATTGGTCATTCTGCCAATGGTTTCCATACTTAGATAGGGGTAGATGGCGTTGGCACCATAACCTATGAGAGTGGCAAAATGGTGGGTTTCAATAATACCACCGGAGACTATTACCAGACCCACGGCGGCCCTTAACCTCTTCTTGATCAGATGATGGTGCACTGCACCACAAATGAGCAGCGCCGGGATTGGGGCCATGGTTGGTGACACATTGGCATCGGATAGTATAATAATCTTTACACCATCTATTGCCGCCTGCTCAGCCTCCAGGCACACATCTTCGATCGCTTGTTCCATACGTCCGGGCTGGCCATCGGCCTGAAACAGGGCTTTAATGGTAGCGCTTTTAAAATTGGGGTGGGCAATATCCCTTAACTTTTGAAACGATCCGGTATCCAGCACCGGGTGCTTTAATTGTATTTCCCGGCAATGTTCAGGAGTCTCCCTCAGGATATTAAGATTACTTCCCAACTTGGTGAATAGCGACATCACCATCTTCTCTCTGATAGAATCTATAGGAGGATTGCTAACCTGGGCGAACAGTTGTTTAAAGTAGTTCGAGATATGCTGAGATTTGCTGGAAAGCACCGCCAGTGGTGTATCCGCACCCATGGAGCCCACGGGTTCTGCAGCCTTTTCCACCAATGGACCCAGAATTAGATGTAGGTCTTCCTGACTAAAACCAAAGGCAAGCTGCCTCTGCAACAGGTCTTCGGAAACATTTTCTCCATCGCTTTTGGGTAGATCGTCAATGTACAGCTTGTTTTGATCAAGCCACTCGCGATAGGGCTGCCTGGTGCAAATATCTTTCTTTAATTCCTCGTCACTTATGATCCTCCCCTGGGCCAGATCGGCCACAAACATTTTTCCTGGCTGCAAACGGCCCTTTAAGATTACCTTTGATTCATCCACAGGAAGTGCACCCGCTTCCGAAGCCATTACCAATTTGTCATCGGAAGTAAGGCAGTATCTGGAGGGTCTGAGACCATTGCGATCGAGTGTGGCACCTACTACCTCCCCGTCGGTAAAGCAAATCGAGGCCGGTCCATCCCAGGGCTCCATTAAAGAAGCGTGGTACTCATAAAACGCCTTTTTATAATCTTCCATCAGGTCATTGCCCTGCCAGGCTTCCGGAATTACCATCATCATGGCATGGGGTAAAGACCTGCCACCCAGCACCAGCATTTCTACAATTGCATCCAGATTGGCTGAATCGGAATGTGACTTGTCACATACCGGCAGCAGCAATTCAAATTCTTCAGGGGTAAACAGGTCTGACTCAAAAAGTGCCTGTTTGGACTTCATCCAGTTTACATTTCCCCGGATAGTATTGATCTCCCCATTATGGGCGATAAATCTGAAAGGCTGAGCCAATTTCCATTTGGGGAAGGTATTGGTGCTAAACCGTGAATGCACCAGGGCCAGGGCACTTACAATGCGGTGATCCTTTAAGTCGGGGTAATAGACCGGTAACTGGTCGGTTCTCAGCTGACCTTTATAAACCAAAGTCCTGGTGGACAAAGACGCCCAGTAAAACTCGTAATTATTTCCCTCAATGGCCTGACCACGGGTGGTGCTGCCAATGCTGTGGGTAGTGTGCATGTGATATACAAACAGTTTTCGCTCCAATGTTTGCTGATCTACCTGATCTCTGTGGGCGATAAATATCTGCTCGTAGTGCAACTCTACGGACTTGGCGGTTGAGCCAATGGTAGTGTTGTTTACCGGCACCTTACGAAACCCCAGTATTTGGAGTTTCATGCGTTCGGCTACTTCATATAATCTCTGCCGGCAGGCCTCTCTTACACGTTGGTTGTTAGGGAAAAAAATCATACCCACGCCGTATTTGCCATACTCGGGCAGGTCGATATTTAATTTCCGGCACTCATCAGCGAAGAACTCATGTGGGGTTTGGATCAGGATGCCGGCACCATCTCCGGTCTCCGGTTCACAGCCACAGGCACCCCGGTGCTCCATATTCTGGAGCATTATCAAGGCGTCCTCCACCACCTGATGAGACTTTACTCCCTTTAGGTTAGCTACAAAGCCAATTCCACAGGAGTCGCGCTCCATTTGGGGAAGATATAGTGATTTGTTATTCCCTTCTTTCATGGTAAATGTAGTAAGTAGTCAACGGCTTGAGGCAACCTAGCTGTGAGAAGCTGCAGATCACTTCTGATGTTGCGTTTCAGTTTGGCCGGTTTTGTCGAACCGAACCACAAATTTAGTCAAAATGGCCCCTATTTAAAATATTTTATCAAATCAATAATTCCAATTAATACTATGGAAAAATTGACATTATTTTTTTAGCAAATTGACAATAAACGGGCCCGTCAACAGACTAATATTATAAATATGTCAGATTTTTCAAATCAGGTACTGAAATAAGTCACTATTTTCGTTGAGATATTCGAATGCAAACTTTCGCTGTTTCATGCGGTCCAGCAATGGTTGCAGATGCTCCGGATTTGGTATCTCAATCCCAACCAGTGCCGGTCCTTTTTCCCGGTTATTCTTCTTTGAATACTCAAAATGGGTAATGTCGTCGTCCGGCCCCAGAACATGTTCCAGAAACTCCCTCAATGCTCCCGCCCGCTGGGGAAATCTTATGATAAAATAGTGCTTAAGACCCTCGAACAACAGCGACCGTTCCTTTATTTCCTCGGTTCTGGTGATATCGTTGTTGTTACCGCTTACCAGGCATACCACGTTTTTCGATTTGATTTCATCCTGATAATAACGCAACGCAGTAATTGCCAGGGCTCCCGCAGGTTCCACTACAATAGCCTCTTCATTATACAACTTCAGGATCGTGGAACAAACGGCCCCCTCCGGAACCAGCACTACATCTTCCAACAATTCTTTGCAGATGTCAAAAGTCAAATTTCCCACCCGCTGCACTGCTGCACCGTCAACCAGCTTATCGATCTTTTCCAGGGTTACCAAACGCCCCGCGTCAATGGACCTGCGCATAGCAGGTGCCCCCATAGGCTCAACTCCAATGATCCTGGTTTTGGGACTTAGCTGCTTAAAGAGACTGGCAACTCCTGCGGCCAGACCGCCACCTCCTACGGGAACGAATAAATAATCAATAGCGCCGGTGGCATCTTC
>JAUIKU010000134.1 GCA_030430675.1 Bacteroidia bacterium
ATTTGTGAGGCTGGATACTTAGGAGTTATGACAGTCGAGTAACAATTGACCATGTGGTTATTATATGTAAAGTACTATTAAACTAAAATCGAGATGGAAAAATATCAGGTTTTAATCATTGGTGGAGGAACTGCGGGTATCACGGTGGCAGCGCAGTTATTGAGAGAACGACCTCAGCTGAAACTGGCTATAATCGAACCTTCGGATAAGCATTATTACCAACCTGCCTGGACCCTGGTGGGTGCCGGAACTTACAGATTTGAGGATACCGAAAGGGATGAAAAGGATCTCATACCCAAGGGTGCTGAATGGATTAAAGAAAGCGCGGAGTCCATTGATCCCGAATACCAGCAGGTGACGCTGGAAAATGGTCAGCAGGTTGACTATCAGACCCTGATTGTTGCCACCGGAGTACAATATAACTGGAACGTGATACCAGGATTATCGCAGAGCATTGGAACTCAGGGTATTACTTCCAACTATGACAAGAAATATACCGAGTATACCTGGGAAGCGCTACAGCAGTTTCAGCAAGGAAATGCCCTGTTTACTCAGCCGCACACTCCTATAAAATGTGGAGGCGCACCCCAAAAGATCATGTACCTTGCTGAGCATTACTTCAGGAAAGAGGGTAAAAGAGCGAATACCAATATTATTTTTGCTACCCCGGGCACGGTAATTTTTGGAGTAGAGCCTTACAAAGGGGCTTTGCAGAAAATTATCAGGGAGCGTAATATTCACACCTTTTTCTTTCATAAACTGGTTGAAATACGTCCCCAGGAAAAAACTGCAGTATATGAGGTGACCAATCCGGAGCACATTCCCGATGTGAATGATCCGGTCAATCAAAAGCTGGGGATAAAGCTGGAGGATGATGGCAGGGTTGTAATACCGTTCAATTTTCTCCACACCGCACCCCCTCAAAGCGCACCAGACTTTATAAAGAATAGTGCACTGTCCAAAAAGGATGATCCCTACGGGTTTGTGGAGGTTGACCAGTATACATTGCAGCATCCTCATTTCCGCAACGTGTTTGCCCTGGGAGATGTGGCAGGCACTCCCAATGCCAAAACCGGAGCCGCGGTGCGTAAACAGGCACCGGTAGTGGTGGAAAACCTGTTAAAGTTTATTGACGAGCAACCTTTGGAAGCCCAGTACAATGGCTATTCATCATGCCCTATAGTAACCGGTTATGGAAAGATGCTGTTGGCAGAGTTTGATTATCAGAATAATGCGGCTCCTTCACTTCCTGTGAATACCTCCCGGCCACGCTGGGATATGTGGATACTTAAGAAGTACATTTTGCCCTGGTTCTACTGGCACCGGATGCTTAGGGGAAAAGGCTGATGGTTAAACCGGGCTATTTGGCGGGTACAAATCGCACACCTTCCCCAAATCGAAAGCGTGCGGTTACCCCCACATTGTTGGCCCTGAAGTGAAAGTCGTCGGTGGTGCGGAAAGCCGGTCTCCAGTCCAGTCCCACCGTTAGAGGGAAATCAAAGCTGTACTCAACCCCGAAGTTTCCGGCAATGTCAAAGTCAAAATCTCCTTCCAGCCAAAACTCAGGTCCTACACCCGGATAGAATTTCAGTCCTCTGGGCCCTCCGGAAATAGCAAACATCCAGTCGAAATAGGAGGCTATTCCAAACCGGTCGAAATATACTGCCGGGTGCAGTCTTGGCGCAAGACCTACCGGAATGGTGGCGTCAAGAGAAACAAATTCACCGAATCTTAAACCGGCTTCCAGACTTGACTGGGCTTTTACCTGGTTGGACAGTGCACAAAAAAGTATAACCAGTGAAACAAAAAATGTGTTTTTCATAAGGTGATTCCAGACTAAAAAATTATCAATGATTCACAAATTTAATATATTATCCAAAAGGAAGTAACTCAAGGTGTGTTATAGCTTGAACTGCGGTGATTTTTGTCACCGGCTGAACTAATTTACTTCATGTTTTTAGCTTATTCAATAGGCTAATTTATGACCTTACTAAAATAGAAACTTGAATTGGCAACTTTAAAATCACACCTGGAGCTACATAATGAGCACTTGCTTTGGCGGTCGGAACTCAATGGGTGGCTAAAAGACCTGGATAACTGGGAGCAGGAAATGAGCATATTGTTAGAAGATCTCAGATTAATTGAAGAGGCGGTAAACCAGCATATTGACCACTACGAGGTACACCAGAGAGCTATTCGCGAGCATGACCTGCAAATAAACAAACACGAGCTAGACCTGCAGTTGGTCGGTGAAGATAGCCAGCACCAGCAGCGCCTCAACTCTGATCATGAACTGAATCATCAGCAGCATTTGCTGCAAAAAGAGGCGCATAATAAGTTGAAAAAATATCACGATTGGCTGGCGCAATTGACAGGTCGGATGAGAAACTCCCTGGAAAATTAACACGATGAAAACACTTAAGAAATGGCTGGTGGGATTGGATCTCTCAGATCATGATGATGCCATAATACGTTTCACCAAACAATTAAGCGACATTTTACGGCCTGAACATATTGAGTTTGTCCATGTGTCACATCAGCTCCCCGATGCCGTGCACGTGCATCTGCCGGCCTCTCTTCAATATCCAACATACGATCACTTGTTTGATAAGTTAAACAAAGAGGTATACAAATATTACTCCAGCCAGGACCCTGTGAGTTGTGAGGTAATGGATGGGCCGGTGCAGTTTGATCTGTGGCACGAAACCTGGGTAAAAGAGATTGATCTGTTTATCGCCGGTGGTAAACCCAGGCACCAGGGCCGGGGTATTTTTCCCAAACGATTTGTGAGAAAATCATTCTGCTCGGTATTGTTTGTACCTCAGGAAGTTCCCAAGCAGTTGGATAAAATTTTGGTGCCTACAGATTTTTCAGACCGTTCCGGAGAAGCATTGGCGCTGGCGCTGCACATGGCCGCTGCATCCGGTGACAATATCGATGTCGTGCTGCATCACCTGTACAAAATGCCCCATGCCTATTATTATCAGGGGTTTCCCAAGGAAGAGGTACTGGAAGCAGTAAAAAATGAGGCTCAGGAAGAATGTAATTCATTTTTACAGCAGTTTAATCCGGACCAAAGCCCCCTTGAAATTACAATCAAGAAACTTTTAACTTCCTTTGTGGCCGAATCCGTTCATCAGGAGGCAATTCAGGAGGAAGCGGGTTTGATCCTTATGGCTGCCGGGGGAAAATCCCGTTGGTCAAATATTTTTCTTGGAAGTGAAACGGAGCAAATGGTACAGATTGAGAAAGAGATTCCGTTACTGATCCTCAAGGACAGGCGCAACTACGTCAAGTTGTGGGAATTGGTAAACCCCAATAGATAGGTAACAGATCTGCTTATCCAACAGGATTAGGGTTGCAGCAGCGTAGCTACCGGATGTTCGTGGTTAACCCGGTCGATCACTAACTTGAAGATGGCTACAAAAGGCAGGAATAGCACCATGCCGGATGCTCCCCATAGCAGACCTCCGATTACAATAACCACAATGGATGCCAGTGCATTTATCTTCAAACGGTGCCCTACTACAATGGGAAAGATCACATTGGCTTCCAGGACTTGTACAAATGCAAAAACGGCAATTACCCCCATTGGGTAGAGCAGTGAATCGTACAATAGCCAGGAAATGGTAATAGGCACCAAGGCCCCGATTGTGATTCCCACATAGGGAATGAAAGTGAGTATTGAAGCGATAAAGCCAAATAAGATGGCATTTGGTATGCCCAATAGCGCCAGCCCCACACTGTTCAGGATCCCTACAATCAGGTAAACTACCGCCATACCCTTTATGAAGTTAAAGTAGGTATGAATGCTATCATCCAGAATTGACTTAAGTTCCTCAAACGACCACTGTCTGATGATTTGATGCAGTGCCTTAACCAACATGCTGCGATAATACAGCATCAGGATAACATAAAAGGGAAGCAACAAGATCAGTACCAGATTGATGGCTGTCTGATAAAGGCTTTCCGGCAACCAGTTGAGCAGGTATTCCGTGAAATTAGTAATCAGTGAATTGATCCATTCTTGTTTTTCCAGGTCACTGAATCCCAGGACAGTACCTGCATGGTGAGACATTTCGCCGACTGCCGCTTCCAGTTTGTTCTGCATCTTGGGCCAACTTTTTAAAAACTGGTTGAATTGCTGTACCAGCAGTATAATCAGACCTGTAAAAAGCAGCCCCAGTACACTTAAACTGCTAAGGATAGCCAGGATTTTCGGCCACCCGCGATCCTCCAGCCACCTGGTTGTCGGAAACAGGATCAAGCTGATCAATAGTGCAAAGCATAATGGAATGAGCAATTTCTGCCCGATATACAGTAAAGCCAACAGAAAGAAAACTCCGGGAGTAAGTTGAAGGGTGTTTTTCCACGGTGATGCTAACATGACCTATCTGGATTATTGATCAAAATGCTATATTACTTAATAAACTTGGATAAACCATTTTGTGCCTGTTCCTGCTAATAATGCAAAAGGCAAAGATGCAAAAACAAAATACAAACAAACAATTAAAAGGAGAGAGGTCCGGAACCTACTACAGTAAGGTTGTCATTTTGTGATATGATAAAAATCATGGAAGGCGGTAATTTAAAATGCAATATTTAAAAACATGCAAGATCAGGAAGCTAAGGAATTTCATCAAAATCACTCCAAGCGCCCCAACAGGGATTTTATGAGAGAGTTTATTTACGGTGGTGTAGACGGTGGTGTGACCACTTTCGCGGTAGTGGCCGGAGCCACCGGGGCCCAGTTTGACAATATTGTGATTATTATATTGGGCCTGGCAAACCTGGTAGCGGATGGGTTTTCCATGTCCGTAGGAAGTTACCTGTCCGTCAAGTCTCAGTTTGAGAAATATCAAAAATACCAGCAGTATGAACGCTGGGGTGTAGAGAATATCCCGGAAACTGAAATGGAAGAAATAAGGTCAATCTATTATAAGAAAGGTCTCCGGGGCAAAGTATTGGAAAAAGTAGTTGAAGTAATCACCTCGGACAAGGACGTCTGGGTGGAGGAAATGATGAGAGGGGAGTTTGATATGACTCCCGAGCAGAATTCTCCCCTGAATGCCAGTATCATTACCTTCATGTCATTTATTATGATCGGTATTATCCCTTTGTTGCCGTTCCTCATTCCGGGACTCCAGCAGCTGGCAGGTCAAACACCTTTTATGCTCACTTGTGTGCTCACCGGGCTGGCTTTTATTATTATAGGTTTTACCAAATCTCAAGTCAATAATACTTCCCGTACCTCGGCAATATTCGAAACGGTATTGCTGGGAGCCGTCGCTGCCATCATTGCCTACTTTGCCGGTTATTTCCTGGAAAGTCTAATCGTAAAATAATCCTGTTATGAAACAAATTCTGGTACCCACGGATTTTTCAATATGTGCACAAAGAGCCGTAACGGCGGCACTTGGTCTCGCCAATACCGCAGAAGCTGAAATTCACTTTCTTCATATCACCAACATTCCGGTCGATTGGCAGGGTATGAGTGACAGCGAAAAAATCTATCCTGAAGTGACTGAAAAAATCAAGCGACTGAATCTGCAGTTGGATCGGCTGGTGGAGGAAGCGAGGAAATTGGGATATACCAGCCACAAACATTTGGTTTTTAACAGGGATTACCGGGCTATACTGGATCACATTGCTCTCAATGAAATCGACCTGGTGGTAATGGGGTCCAGAGGGGCTTCCGGACTGAAGGAATGGCTGGTGGGATCAAATACCCAGAAAATAGTGAGGTTGTCTCCTGTGCCGGTATTGGTAGTTAAGGATGAGGGACCGGAGGAGTTTAAAATAAATCATTTAGTGTTTGTATCGGACTTTGAAGATGAGGTAATGGAGCAGTTCAAAGCTTACCTGGAATTTGTGCGACAGTTGGGGGCCAAAATATCTTTGCTCTTCATCAACACCCCGGAGAATTTTACCGATACGCTTACTACCAAAATCAAAATGGGTAATTATGCCATGCATGCCCCCGGGTTGGTTGAAAATACTTATATCTTCAACCACTACAGCTTTTCACGTGGGCTGAAGGCCTTTTGTGAGGAACACCAGGCCGATGCATTGGGCATGATCACCCATGGCAGCCATTCCAAAATGCACCTGTTCAACAGCAGTCTCACCGAAAGTGTGGTGAACCATATTCCACTTCCGGTATTGACGATGCATTACAGCAACGGGGAATAGCAATGGCAACCGGGTGCGGCCTATACTTCTCAGGGAAAAATACCGGGTTTATTTTACTTCGGGAAATGCAAACAATGGAATCTTGCTGTGATGTACCAATTGCTTGGTCACACTGCTCTGGAAGAGCTTTTCAAACAGCGTATGCTTTCTGGGCATAACTGCAATGATATCAATTTCATGGCCCTCGATATAGTCCAGGATACTGCTTTCAATATGCTCACCCTCAATCATATGATAGGTATGGGGAATGCCTTTTAAGTACTGCTCCAGTAGTTTGGCTTCACCTACGGCACCGGTATGCAGTTTATCCAGCTTGTCGGTAATATGCATTATATGCAACTCTGCGCCAAACGCCAGGGCAAAGTCAATAAGTGGCTGAATTACCTGTTTGGTTTTTATAGAGTGGTAGTCATACGAGAACAAGATATGATCAATCTGATGCCGCTCATTACTTAGCGGCACAGCCAATACCGGAATATTGCATTTTTTAATGACATGCAGGGTATTGCTGCCAACCAACTCATCGAAGGCATTGGTGGCGCCATGTGTACCCATGATGATAAGGTCTGCTTTAACTTCCTGAGCGGTACTTACTATGGCATCCGAAGCAAAGGACATTTTAATTTCGTATGGTTCGGACAGCTGCACCAACTCCGGAAATTGTTGGTATAACTGATCCATTTTTTGCTTGGCTTCTTTGATAAAATCATCTGCCAGGTTAGCATCAATGGTCAATCCTGCTTCTGCCGCGGGAATGGGTATATGGTAGGCATTCAAAAGCACCAATTTTGACTCCGTGGATTTTGAAAAATTAATGGCGTATTTGACTGCATTGATGGCACAATCGGAAAAATCAACTGGGATCAGTATTCTTTTATAGGTCATTGTTTGTTATGTTTTATAATTGGTAAAAAACACCATGCCGCCGTTAAGCGGCATGGTGGGTAATGGGTAACACTAATATAAGTATTACCCATGCAACTAACCTACCGAAATCTGTTTTCTTGGTTGTTTCAAAGCTGTTTCTTTTTTAGGTAGCTCAATATTTAGTACCCCATCCCTGTAGGATGCATTGATCTTTTCAGCATCCACGGATTCCGGCAACACAAATGACCGGCTGAAAGATCTATAGCTGAACTCCTTTCGGGTATATTGTTTGTCCTTGCTTTCGGACTGTTCTTCCTTCTGGCAACTGACCGTAAGTAATTGGTTATCTATAGATAAATCAAAATCTTCTTTTTCCAGACCCGGAGCGGCCAGTTCCAGATTGAATGCCTTGTCACCTTCTGTGATATTTGCCGCTGGCAGTTTATTGGTCCATCCGTTTCCCCAGTCGCGACCCTCATTAAAGAAATCCATAAGACTGGAAGGAAAATCGGGAAACATCCTGGAAGTTTTAGTTAGCAGTGTCATGTTTACCTCCTCTGATAAAAGTTAAAAATTGTTATGGATCAAATATCCAATACAGCAGCGAGATTGCGTATGAGTACGATCAATTCCGGTAATGATTCTTATCAATTCTTGGAATCATGCTCCACCAGGGCGAGCAACTGTGGCCCCAGCCTGACATCTCCATATGTCTCATGTCCCGCTTAAGTCCGGGTAAAAACCAATCACCTAAAACATGACTATTGTCATACAGGTATTTGACCATGCTCATGTCCTGCATTTCCATCAATTGAATAATTTTAGACTGGAATAGTATGTGGTATAGCTTTCATTGGATGCACCCTGTAGCAATAGCTCAATTGCCCGATATTTTGGCTAACTTGAAATATGAAGCCCGGTAACAGTAAACAAATTTTCGAGACGCTTTTTCAGTCTGCCACAGAGGGCATAATTATAGCAGATGGACAGGGAACTATTGTGAACGCTAATCCCTCTGCAATGAAAATGTTCGGTTACCACTCCTTTGATGGCCTTTCCGTAGAACAATTGCTGCCGGACCACCTCCGGAAAACCCATCGCCAGCACCGTTCGCAATATCAGAGCAATCCTAAATCCAGGGCCATGGGTCGCGACCTTGAGCTCTATGGCAGGAAGAAAGATGGCAATATATTCCCGGTGGAGGTAAGCCTTAGTCCCAGTAAGGTAGGCGGTACCCCGGTGGTGATTGCCTTTGTAATAGATATTACCGAACGGAAAAAGCGGGAACAAGTGGAGTTGAGTATGGGCAGGTTGTTCGATCAGTCATTTAACGAGATCTATATTTTCGACTCAAGCACCCTGAAATTTATTCGAGTGAACCAGGCCGCCCTGGAAAATTCGGGGTATACCATGGAAGAGCTACGGGAAATGACCCCGGTAGACATTAAACCGGAATTCACCAGGGCCAGTTTTGAGGAGCAGATACAGCCATTACGTGAGGGTACGCATAAGATTGAGTTCGAAACAATACAGAAGCGAAAAGATGATAGCACCTATCCGGTGGAGGTTCATTTGCAACTGACTACTTATGAGGAGAAACAAGTGTTCATGGCCATTATCCTGGATATTACGCAGCGGAAGATAGCCGAGCAGAGGGCACTGGAATATTCACAACTGCTGGAAGCCAGAGTGGAAGAAAGAACCAGGGAATTACGTGAAAGTCAGAAGTTGTACAGTGCCATAGCCCGCAACTTTCCCGATGGTATGATCAGTGTATTTGACCGTGACCTGAGATATGTATTCGTAGAGGGCAAGGAATTGTTTGCTTTGGGAATTACCAGTGAAGCACTGGTGGGAACACTGTATATGGACCGGCTGGCACCGGAGGTAGCAGAACTGACCGGGACAAAGTTGAAGGAGGTCTTTAAGGGCATGTCACAAACTATTGAAATAAAGCACAAGGGGAATGACTATGTGCTGGATGCGGTGCCGATTCCCGATGAGGACGGTTTTATTCCTCATATCCTGGTCATTGAAAAGAATATTACCCAGAGAAAAAAGGATGACGAGAAGGTAAGAAGAGCATTGGAACACGAGAAAGAATTAAATGAATTAAAATCCAGGTTTGTTTCAACGGCTTCACATGAATTCAGGACTCCCTTGAGTACCATTCTTTCCTCCGTATCCCTGCTTTCTCGCTATTCCGCCGAGGAGCAAAAAGAAAAAAGGGAAAAGCACATAGAACGGATCAAAAGTTCGGTTCACAATCTCACCGGTATATTGAATGATTTCCTTTCCCTGGACAAACTGGAAACCGGGGCATTGGAGAGACAGCCGGTTGATTTCAATATTGAAGAATTCATCAACGAGGTCTGTGATCAGATGCTACCCACCTTGAAAAAGTCACAGACTATTCAGTACCGGCACAGCGGTGATCAACAAGTATCTTTAGACAAGCAGATACTGAATAATATTCTATTCAATTTATTATCAAATGCCAGCAAGTATTCCGGGGAAAAACCCATTGAACTGACCTCCTGTATGCTTAATGGCCAACTATCCATAATAGTGAAGGACTATGGCATGGGCATATCGGATGAAGATCAGAAACATCTGTTTGAAAGGTTCTTCCGTTCCAAAAGTACTATTAATATCTCCGGTACAGGACTGGGCTTGAACATAGTGAAAAAATACATCGATTTACTTGGTGGAGAAATTGAAGTTCATTCGGTATTGGGAGAAGGCAGCACTTTTACCGTCAAAATAGATCAACCTCAAAAGACATGAAAAAAATACTATTGATAGAGGACAACCCTGAAATGCGGGAAAATACCGCGGAAATGCTGGAGTTGGCAAATTACCAGGTCCAGGTGGCAGAAAACGGGAAGGAAGGGGTGAAACTGGCCCAGGAAGCGCCTCCTGATCTTATTATTTGTGATATAATGATGCCGGAACTCGATGGGTACGGTGTGTTGTATCTGTTGGCCAAAAACCCGAAGACCTCATCGGTGCCATTCATATTTTTAACCGCCAAAGCTGAAAAAAGCGATTATCGCAAGGGGATGAACCTGGGGGCAGATGACTACCTCACCAAGCCTTTCGAAGAAATGGAACTACTGGAGGCAGTGGATATCAGGTTAAAAAAGAGTCAACAGTTTCAGAAAGCTTTTGAGGATGACCAGGAGGGCATCGAGCACTTTATCGAGGAGGCCAAGGGCCTTGAGGAGATGAATAAGCTGTCGGAGGACCGGCGAAGCAGACATTACAAAAAGAAGGAGGCTTTATTTTATGAGGGGGAGTATCCCAACTTTCTATACTTCGTCAATCGGGGAAAGATCAAGACCTATAAGATGAATGAAGACGGCAAAGAGTTGATCACCGGATTGTACAGGGAGGGAGATTTTGTGGGATATCTGGCATTGTTGGAGAATACGGAATACCCGGAATCCGCGGTGGTGCTGGAAGATTCCGAGGTCTATTTGATCCCTAAAAAAGATTTCCTGGTACTACTGTTTAATAACCGGGATGTGTCTGCCAGGTTTATCAAGATGTTATCCCGGGACCTGGTGGAAAAGGAACAGGAGTTATTGAACCTGGCCTATAACACGGTACGCAAACGGGTAGCCGATGCTTTGCTACAGCTAAGGGAGCGATATCAATCGGGAGAGGAGAATTTCAGTATGGCTATATCCAGGGATGACCTGGCCAGTATGGTAGGTACCGCCAAGGAATCCGTAATTCGGACCCTCTCAGAATTTAAAAGTGATCGGTTGATCTCTATCAATGGCAGCAAAATCACCATTCTGCAACCGGAAAAACTGGCAGGATTACGGTACTAACTGATTATTATCATTTTACATGGGAGGATATATCATGGGTTAATTTGCCCGGAATGCAAATTTTTAGGTGCCAAATCAAATGTAAATTGAGAAAGATACTGCTTTCTACCGATTTTTCGGTAAATGCCGATCATGCTATTGAATATGCATTAAACCTGTTTGATAACGAACCGGTGGATTATTACCTCCTTCATTCATACAGCTTAATGCACAATATTCAGGAGACGCTTATTTCGCTGGAGGACGTGCTCCACGAACAATCTCAGAAGCGGTTGAAGAGTACCCTGAACCGGTTAAAGAAGGCCCATAAGCAAGCCGAACTAAAAAGCATGTCCATTTATGGAGAAGCCCCGGTTGCTATCAGGAAAATCGCCCAGGACCAGCAGGTAGACCTGGTGGTCTTAGGTTGTAGTGGGGATGCTATTGACAAGGCAATATCCGGAAACACCACTTCCAAATTGATCAGGGGGGTAAATCAACCACTGTTAATTGTACCCTGCGGATTTTCTTGGAAAATTCCCAAGAAGATCGTTCTGGCCACAGATTTGGTACAGATTGAAGACCTGGCTATACTCGATACCATGTTTGCCATTGCACGAAAATATGCGGCAGAAATAACCGTGCTAAACATTACCAGTAAAGTACCGCCTTCCCAGGTACAGCAAGCCATGCGCCGTCTTGATTTTAACAACCATTTCAAGGGAATTGAGTCCAGGTTTGAGGTTACAGAAAATAATGATGTAGTGGCAGGCCTTAACGACTATGTTAAAAAAAATCAAATCGATCTTCTGGTGCTGTGCCCCAAGCATTACACCGGTTTGAAGCGTATTTTTCACAAAAGCGTAACCAGAAATATCATCGATCAAACCGATATCCCGGTGATGGTGGTATAGTATCCCTACCGCATATCCTTACACCTTATTTGGTGATATTTATCATTATTGGGTTTTATTTCATTGATAATCAATGGATTGAAATTTTTTCAGAGTTGACCTATGTCATAAACTGATGTAGTGATAATCATATTAGTTGCAATGCCTAGCATGTACTTTTACACCTGTTGTAACTAACCAATTCACCACAATGAAATTTTCCACGATGAAACCCACGATCTTTTTTTTGAGCCTTCTTTTCCTGGTGTCCGGTTGCGGTGGTAGCTCTGAATCTCAGCAATCCACTGATGGAGAATCGCCACAGTCAATGGTAACCAGCGATAACAACGAGGAATCAGATGTTCCTGCTTCTGAACGCATTACTTTGGATAATAAAGGTGTTGGACCTATTCAAAACATAGAATTGGCTGCCATAGATGAAGAGATGGCAAAAAGGGGCATGGAGCTATTCCAAACCAATTGTTCTGCTTGCCACAAGGTAGATCAACGCTTTATTGGCCCATCTCCCAAAGGCATTATGAAACGTAGGAGTCCCGAGTGGATCATGAACATGATTTTAGATCCACAATTGATGGTAGAGCAAGACCGGTGTGCCAAGGACCTTCTGGTAGAGTTCAACGGTGCTGCCATGGCCAATCAGAACATGACAGAAGCACAGGCAAGGGATATTTTAGAGTTCTTTAGAACCCTTGATTGATAAAAATGAATAGTTAAATGTAAATAAGGGAACCATGAAACAATTAAATTCTATCACATTTGCCATCTTTGGGTTACTACTTCTGGCAGGTGCATGTAATGCGCCTCCACCAGATCAACAAGATGCACAGGCAAGTGGATCAACACCGGATAAAACGTCGGGTCAGGCGTTTGTGGAAGATGATGTGTCTAATCCCAATATTCTGCAGATCGCTATCAAATCGGAAGACCACTCTACCCTGGTGGCGGCGGTACAGGCAGCTGACCTGGAAAACGCATTGGTGAACGCAGGGCCATTAATGGTATTTGCTCCTGTAAATGAAGCGTTTGAGAAGCTGCCGGCAGGAACAGTGGAAAACCTGTTAAAACCAGAAAATGTAGACCAATTAGCTAACATCCTAAAGTTCCATGTCACCCCTGGCAATTATGATAAGGAGTTTCTCAAGAACTTTAAAAAATTAGGTCAAGCCAATGATCAAAATGTGGCGGTTGAGGTAAAGGGAGATGATGTATTTGTAGGAGGAGCTAAAATAGTTGCCAGTGTAAAAGCAAGTAACGGAATTATTCATGTTGTTGATGCAGTGATGATTCCCCCAAGCGAATGATTAAGATACTAGACCATATACCAGATAATATGAAAACATTAAAATTAGAGATAGTTGCTGCAATAACCGCTTCCATGTTGATGGCGGGCTGCGGCGGTCAAGGAACAGGAGATGCTCAAAACAGAGGAGCGTTGAGTAGCAATATTGCCGAAAAGGTTTATATAGCTCCCGGAGAGCGAGATGAACAGTACGGCTTCTTGTCCGGGGGATACAGCGGAAATTTAACCGTGATTGGTTTACCCTCAGGTCGGTTATTTAAAGAGATTCCTGTATTCTCTCAATTTCCCACCTCAGGTTATGGTTATTCTGAAGAAACCAAGCCCATGTTGAATACCTCATTCGGTTTTGTACCATGGGATGATTTACATCACCCCGATATTTCACAAACCAATGGAGAATTAGATGGAAGATGGATTTTTGCGAATGGTAACAATACCCCTCGTATAGCCCGTATCAGCCTCACCACTTTTGAAACTGAGGAAATCATTGAGGTGCCTAACAGCGCAGGTAACCACAGTTCCTCTTTCATTACTGAAAACACCGAGTATGTAGTTGCAGGTACACGTTTTTCTGTGCCTGTTCCACAAAGAGACATGCCGATCGATGAATACAAGAGTAATTTTAAAGGCGCATTGACCTTTATTGCGGTAGAGCCTGAGCACGGACATTTAGACATCAAGTTTCAGCTTATAATGCCCGGCTTTAACTACGATCTATCTCACCCCGGCAGAGACAAATCTCATGGGTGGTTCTTCTTTTCTACCTACAACACCGAAGAAGCAAATACTTTGTTGGAAGTCAATGCATCTCAAAACGACAAAGACTTTATTGCAGCGGTGAATTGGAAAATGATAGAAGAATATGTAAACAACGGTGGCGGTACCAAAATGCCAGCAAATTATGCACACAACGTGTATGATGAATCCACCCATACCGCTACTTCTACTATCAAAAAGGAAGTTTTGACGGTGAATCCCTCAGATGTTCCTGGATCCGTATACTTATTGCCCACACCTAAGTCCCCTCATGGTTGTGATGTAGACCCCACAGGACAATACATTATTGGTAGTGGTAAATTGTCTGCCGACCTCACCGTTCACTCTTTCGATAAGATGCTTGCCGCAATTGAGGGAGAGAAATTCGACGGAGAGGCTTATGGCATCCCGATATTAAAATTCGAAGATGTTATGGCAGGTCAGGTGAAAAGCGGTGGTCTGGGACCATTGCACACAGAGTTTGACGGCAGGGGTAATGCTTAT